>JAENZU010000398.1 GCA_016841125.1 Melioribacter sp.
CCTGCTGGAACATTGCTGAAAGTGGTGCTGTCTGCGTATACCATGCTCATTGAAGGATCGTAGATCATTGTATAATATTTGCCGGACATTGCAGTGGTGCCTCCATTCTGGAAGACGGACTGAACTGCAACTGATGGTGTGTTCACTAAACCTGCAGGGGATAAAACAGTATTGGCAAACATATTGTTTGCAACTTGAATATCGTATCCAAAATTTTGCCAAGTTGTGTAGGCTGAGCCTGAAGTAGCGGTGGGGTCGGAAGCGCAAACTTTTTTACCGGTTTCGGTAGATCCGTATCTTGTTGTAAAACCGGTTTGAGTGTTGCCTTCCCATTTAACTTCTACAATAAGTGTTTGAGTAGCATCGAATGTGAAATTAGTTGTAAGAGCTATCGAGAACCATTCGCCTGCAACCCCGGCTGGAATAGTATATGTAGCTTCATTTAGAACTTCAGTAAGTCCTGTAAAGAAATCAGTTCCGGTAAATGCTGTTTCGGCTGTTTGACCTAAACTGATTGTCAAATTAGTATACTCAGGTGAAGTTGTTGAGCCATACATAAAATAAATCTTGCTGATTTCGCCCGAGAGTGAGCCGTTAAAATCGCCGGGCAAATAAATTAACTGGGTCTTTTGTGCAGAAGTTGACCCGAATAGAAACGAGGAATTACCGGTACCAGAGCCTAACTTGTAATTCATTTGTGCAAAAGAATCAGCACAGAATAGTCCTATACAGATTGAAAGAATGTAAATGATTTTTTTCATCGAACCTCCCTATAATTAATGTAAAATTAAAAAGAACATGTTTGTTTCTCTTGAAAATAAGATTTCAAAACAATTTATTCAGAAAATTACTTTCAATCAATACTTTATTTAAATATTTTTGGAAAGGATTAATTAAAAGAATCTATCGGGAAAAAAATAAATAGATTTTAAAATTTTCGATCATGTCCGGAATATGAACCTATCATACCCTGCTTGAAGAATTGCAATTTGAATTATTAGTAAAAATTGGGACGGCCGCAGTTAACAGTCATCTATTGGCTCAAATGAGTGATAACCAAGATTATTTATTTTGCTTTCGGCGGCACAAAAAAAGGATGACCGCCCAAGATCATCCTTTAATAAGTTTTAAAAATTTCTTTTTATTTGGAGACAAGAATTAGTTTTTCGTTGTTTTTCATTTTCATCTTTTCGAAATATTCTTTCAAATCCGGATATCTGGATGCAGGTACCCTGTATTGTTTAATTAGAAAATCCTCTTCAATTTTAAGTGCACCGGGTTCATCTTTATTAATGTCTAGTTTGTAAAAGGTAAATTCACTTTTGGAAATCATGTCTTCAGGGATATTTCGAATTGAATATTTTTCTTCAGGCAAATGAATTGTAATATTCTTTTTGATTATAAGCGGGTAATCGAAAACTATTTCATGAGTTCTTTCCTCTTTAGAAAGCCAATCCATTGAAGTTTCAATTTTGAACGGATCGACATTCAAAAAATAGAGGTCGCCCTGTTTTTGAACTGCAGACTCAATTTGTGCGCTGAACGAAAGCTCCAGATTTTCATCCCTCTTTTCTACATCCGAAAACTTTATTTCAGTAATCTTTGCTTTTGTAAAATCATCGATTATCAGATTCTTGCAAAACTCATTCAACTCTTCTTCGGTTGCATCTTTAAAGTAGTTTCTTAATCTATGGTTTCTTTCGCCGTCATAAGAAATTGTAACATTTAAATCGGCGGCGTCATTTTCAGAAAGAGCAAAATCAATTTTGATATCTGTTTTATTATCGTAACATGAACTAACCGGAGTTCTTTTCACTTTACACTTCCCGTCTTCGTCTATTATCATTGCGTTTGCATTTTCGCAATAGTAGGGGAGTTCCCCTGCTCGGGCATATTCAATTGTGGGATCAAGCCATACTTCTTTTCCCTTCGAATCTTCCGCTAATACAATCATGTGATTAAAATTCCAGCTTGGGAATGTGGCATCAAGTGTACCATTATCAGTAGTAAGCAGCAGAACCGGGCTTGCTTTAATTCCCTGCGATTTCAGCATGCTTATCAGTAATGTGGATTTATCTTTGCAATCTCCGTATTGTCTATCCAAAACTGTTTCCGGAAGAGATGGTTTGATGGAGCCTTCACCAAGTTCAATTGCAACATACCGCAGTTTCTGCACGTAATTAAAAAGTGCGCCGATTTTTTCGATGTCGGTCTCACAAGCTTGTGATATTTCTTCAGCTTTTTTCACAACAGCATCAGAGGCTATACATTGCGGTTTAAAGAAATGTTCGTTATACCATTCGGAAATATCGTTCCAGTTTTCCCAATCGTGGGGCGAGAATTTTACATATTTAATTTTATCATAAAATGGGGGCATGTTATCTTCCAGCTTTATCGGCTCAATATTTTTAAGCTCCCATTTATAAGTAACGTTTGCAGTACGGCGGGATTGCTGGTGATTCATATTTTCGATGAATTGAGGCTGATCCAAAAAGTAATTATAAGATCTGTACCGCCAGTTCCAGCCCACTCCGCCCTGGTTCGGAGGTGCAATCAGCATTGTTGGTACTGTTAATTGGTAGGTGTTTCTCAGCGTTGGAATTGTGTGCTGTATTCTCCATTCATCTCTGCGGAATGCATACTGCTTGCGCTTTGTAAATTCATATTCTACTATGCAGTCTTTTTCGATTGCAGGAAAAGTAAACCGCACCGATTTTTTATCCGAATAAAAAACCGATCCTTCACCTTGTCCTTCGAGAGTATAGAAATCTTCTTCTTTTAACGGAACAACTTGACCATTAGTTTTAATTGTAATTCCGCTGATATCCTCTAGCTCTTCACCGTCGTAAATATTTATTTCAATAAAAGCCTGCTTTTCGATATTCTTAAACAGCTTTTTTACCAATCGAACTCTTTCCTCTGTAACCAGATTGTAATCTTCGGTTATTTCACATTTCACATCGTGGAGTTCATCTAAAATTATTGCATCCGCATCGGGGTAATCTGCTTGGGTAGGCAGTGATGCTAAATTCAGTTCCTCCTTCAACTGATCAATGTCGCCCATAGAACTAGAACTACAGGAAGAAATAATAAAAATTAGAATGATAAAAATTGAAATTTGAACCTTGATTGGCATACACACCTCTATATTATAAATTGAAGAAAACTCAAAATTTGACCCTGCCAGGTCATCATACGTCAATAATAATATTCTTTTATCTTTTAAAAGATAATAAATTATGGATAAACAGTTCAAGTAGAAAATTTAGAAAAGATGAAAATTATTTAAGAAAATTCTCGAAAGTTCGCTTTGCAATCATTAGATTATTAGCAGAAAAAATTGGATTGCAGGAGCATTCTATGAACGGCAAATTTATGTCAATCGTTATATCTACTTTTATTGTATTACTATCTGGACTTGTTTTGATTGCAGGAATTTTCGATCTGCCGAAAGATATTCTTAGTTCAAATCCTTTGGATTACATTTTCTTTGTTTTCTTCAAAGTATTGTTCTGGTTTTCATTGGCTTATTTGATAAATCAAATAGCAAACCGGTTTATTTGGGGAAAACTGATTGTGCTGCCGATAGGGAACTCATCCAAAAATTGGATGCGGGATTTTTATGCATCGCTTCCCTATACAATTGCACTTGCCATCGTGGTGTTAACCGGTTTTGATCTGAAACTTGACCAATATTGGATTATTCTATTTGCGGTGGTTCAGCTTTCAATAACATTAATAAGACCTAAATTTTTATCCCTTTTCACTAGCGAAATGTTCGCGCGGGTAAAACCGTTTAATACCGGAGATTGGATAAGTGTAAAAAGCAAAGAAGGGAAATGTATCGCAACCGGCGAAGTTTTTGATATCAACCGGGGTTCGATATTTATTAAAACAGAAGATAATAATCTTATTTTTGTTACCACAGATGTTCTGGCGGAATCTTTAATCGAAAATTACTGGTCGTTCGCAAACCACGCTAAATTCCGTTTGAAATTTTGTATCGACAGTT
>JAENZU010000399.1 GCA_016841125.1 Melioribacter sp.
TATTAAGTAGAGATAAACTGTCAATACGCACTTGGGCAAGTGTAGGATTTTTTATCCATATATTTTTAATTCTTGTAATTCCAACATTAACTGTATCGAAGTTAACAATATTTGAAGGTGAAAATTCAACTCCGCAAAGTGGTTTTGTCATGAGTACCAGACCAACCTCTAAAACATCGCAGTTGCATTGAACAACTGTATCTGCAGGCAAGTAGCCATTTGCCGAAACATAAACATGATACGGAGTAGAAGAAGGATAGACCGGAGCGTTAAGGCTGAAAGCACCCATTGCATCACTGGTAGTTTGAAAAACCTTTTCTGATTCCGCCGGTTTTATTGTAACAAAAGCATTTGGTATCCGCTGCCCAGTGGTTTTATCTTGAATTATTCCCACCAAATTTCTGAATGCAGGCTCCGGTGGTACAGATAATTCTTTTTCGCAGGATGTCAATACGAATACGGAAAATAGAGTTATCGCAATAAGCGAAATAGTTATATAACTGATAATAAATTTTTTAAAGTTCATTTTGATATCTCCACGAGAGATTTAATTATCAAAACGCTATGCCTATCCGAAAATAGGCGGCATAAATTTCAGTAAATCCAAAAACCGGCACGGGACCGTCGCATGATTGAGCATCAACGTCTCCGGCAATAGTAATGTATCTGATACCGAGATCTGCGGAAATATCCATCCACTTCAGAACTGCATAATCAATCCCGGCTCCAATTCCTATAAATTTAGGTCCCGGTTCTTTGAAATGTCTAATTGCCGGATTAATGTTGTGCTTGGAAGTAAACCTGTCGAATATTGTTCCCGCTTGTAAAAGTAGGAAAGGACTGAGGCATGGTTCCCAAAAGTTATATTTCAATTGAAGAAATACCGGAAACCTCGAGACATCTTTTACATTCCACCAGCCCGCACCCAGTCCGATGGAAAATCTGTCTATTCTATAAGCAATTGCTGTTTCAGCGCCAACGTAAAATCCCTCGGCAATCATTCCAACGGCTTTTAACTCAAACAGAAACGGAAGGTGTATCCTGCAGGTATCCACTCCGGGAGGCAGTTCCATAATTTGAGGAGCCTGCATTACCTGCTGGTAAGTTTTAACAAACATTACCTCAGATAAAGAAAATCTTTTAACTCCGTCTTCAAGAGTGGATATAACAACTATTTGTTTTGAGGTATCCTGGTATGCGGAAGTTCCAATAATTTCTCTACCGTCTTTTAGATGAACAACGACCCGTTCTTGATCCTGAGCGAATAGAGATTCTGACAAGATCAAAAAAAATAGGACGAGAAAATATTTGAAACAGCGAGAATGAAAACAAGAAGAAACAATTTTCTTCATGATCAACTCTGTTTAGTTTTAATATAATTAGTAGTCACTAATCTAATTGTTTAACACTGCTAACGTGTCCTGCTTACAGAGATTAAATCGTATATCAATAAATATTGTAATTGTTCTTACAGCTTATTTTCTTTATTATTTATTCCAATAAGATTTGAAACTAATATCGGAAAATTTTCATTTCTTGGAAACCTATCTTCAAAAAAATATTATTTAAAACTTTGTGATTTTTTGATTTTGCATTGAACTGATTTGCAATAGAATTAATATAAAAATAATTTGAAAGGAGTACAATTGACATCAATAATAAAAAAATATTTCAATTGGCTTCAGAAAGATAATCCCACCGGCGAAGTAGAGAGGTATCCCGAAATAAATGAAAAGGGTGAGACCTCTGTAAAGGGATTATTTATAATTGGGGATTTAACGGGGATACCTCTATTAAAATTAGCCGCTGAAAGCGGTAAAGAAATAATTGACCAATTCATTTCCGATGATGACTTTGCAAAAGCTATTGAAAAGAACAGCGATCCGGGCATTTTTGATGTGGCAATTATTGGTGCTGGTCCTGCTGGAATATCTGCCGGTATTGAAGCTAAAAAACATAAATTAAATTTTAAAATATTTGAATCATCTCAGAAGTTTACAACTATAGTTAACTTTCCTAAGAACAAACCTATATACGCTGAACCTTTAGATTATCAACAAAAGTCTGAATTAAAAATTGATGACGGTACAAAAGAAACTTTACTTGATGACCTCAATTCTCAAATTACCGGTATTGATCTACCCATTGAAGAAGGGGTGATGGTTCAAAAGATTAATAAGAAGGGAAGTGTTTTTCATATTGACACAAACCGGGATAACTTCAGAGCGCTCAGAGTTATTCTGGCAATTGGAAAATCCGGCAATGCCCGAGAATTAAATGTTCCCGGCGAAGAAAAAAGTAAAGTGTTCAATAGATTGTTCGATCCGAAAGATGCAGAAGGTGAAGATGTTCTCGTGGTTGGTGGAGGCGACTCGGCATTAGAAACTGCAATTGCAACCGCAGAGTATGCAAACTCAGTATCACTATCGTATAGGAAAACAGAATTTTCCAGACCCAAAGAAGGTAATGAAAATAAGTTGAAATCATTGGTGGATAAAGGTAAAATAAAACTTTATTTGGAAACTGAAGTAAAAAGTATTCATGATGATAAAGTAATTTTGGCGGATGTAAAGAACGAAGAAATCGAATTGAATAATAGTATGGTTTTCACAATGATAGGGCGAGAATTACCGACGGAATTCTTCAAGAGAAGCGGAATCAAAATGGAAGGGGAATTAAGTATTACCGCAAAACTTCAATTTGCACTTCTAATTTTATTTGGCTGCGTGCTTTATTTTGGAAAGAGCAGTGCTGAATTTTACAAATCAGTTTTGGGCGGTTCTGATTCTGCAAGTTCATGGGGTGTAATTTTTGAAAAAATATTCTCGGTTGAATTTTGGTCTAATTTTCTGTCACTGCCAAGTGTAATCTTGGCAACTCTTTTTTCCGATCAAACAAGAATTTGGCAAGTAACAAAATATATAAATGCATTGATCGCGTATATTGCTTTTATACCTTTTCTAATTTTGGGTGTTTACCTTATCGTAAAATTCTTCAGGGATAATTTTTCAAATTTGAAATTCGATTGGAAAACTTTCAAATATGCTTACTTCATTTTTGTGGGAATATTTTTTGGAATTATTTTTTTTGGTTCAAGATATTTTGGTTTAGAATTTCTAGGTAAATCTCAATCTTTTTGGTACACGGGATTTTATTCACTCACTATTTTATTATTTGGTTTGCACAGAATGAAGCGCAAACTGACAAAATATATTAAACTTCAAACGTGGTCTCTCATTTTAATTCAAGCGCTTCCTCTATTTATTTTACCTGAATTTATTTTTCCATTTTTAGGCAGTATTGGTGCACTTGGCGGGCAGGACGGCTTCTTCTTTACTCAAGTATTTCCAAAGGAGAGTTATTGGCGTTCGTATGGATTTATCCTTGCATGGCCCCTAAATTTTAGTAATCTCTATAACGGAAACATAACTACATTTTGGCTTTTGTTCAGTATCTTCCAAACCTTTGTATTCATCCCATACATTGTATATAGGTGGGGTAAAGGTGCATATTGCGGCTGGATTTGTTCCTGCGGAGCTTTAGCTGAAACGCTTGGCGATGAATACAGAACGAAAGCACCGCATGGTCCTAAAGCTAAAAAATGGGAAAATATTGGACAGGTAATTCTTCTTGCAGCGTTTATTATTACAAGCCTTAAGCTTATTAGCATACTCTATAATATTAATATTCCAATAATAAATGAATCGGTCTCATTTGGCGCAGACTTCATGCAGAAATTTTATTACATAGGTATCGACGTTATTTTTGCCGGTGTTTTAGGTGTCGGGGTTTACTTCTTTTTAAGCGGTAGAATTTGGTGCAGATTCGGATGTCCGCTAGCGGCTTTGATGCATATATACAACAGGTTTTCGAGGTATAGAATATTTTCCGAAAAGAAGAAATGTATTTCATGCAATATCTGTACAAAAGTATGTCACATGGGCATTGATGTTATGAACTACGCCAATAAGGGAATTTCAATGAATGATGTTGAATGTGT
>JAENZU010000400.1 GCA_016841125.1 Melioribacter sp.
AAGACTTTTATTAAGGATCCTTATAACGGATATATTGATGACAAATATTATGAAGAGGTTGAATTTGCTCTGCACGGTACTCCGATATTTTATCTTGTGAATAATTGCACTCTAAAAGTTGAATCCGGTATTCCCGAACGTTATGTGGGTCAAATTAAAAATGGCGATAAAGTTAAACTGCGATTTAAAGATATATTAAAGGATGATATTTCAGGCAGGGTATCTTTTGTTGGATCTTCTATTATTACTGAAAATAGAACTTTCCCTATTGAAGTATCTTTTACAAATGATAAGAAAATCTTGAAGCCCGAGCTAGTGGCGGAATTATTTATTGAGCGATCAACTTACACTGACGTGTTTATCATTCCTGAAGAGGTTGTTACTAGAGCAGATAACGGATTTGTTGTTTATACAGCGAGTAATGGAAAAGCTTTAGTAAATAATATAGAAATTATCAGCAGATTTAAAGATAGTATCGCTGTTAGAAACGGCCTTGCTGTCGGTGATAGTTTGATAACTGTCGGCTATCAAAATTTAGTTGAACAAGAAAGAATTAATATAGTAAACTAGAAGGATCTTCTTAATATGAAAATTACTGATGTCAGCATAGATAACCGGACTAGCGTTTTTATACTGGTGTTCATCATTATTCTTATCGGAATAACATCCTATGTACGGCTGCCGAGGGAATCTTCACCCGATATTCAAATTCCTCTAGTTATTATTTCTACACCATACTTTGGTGTTTCGCCCGAGGATATTGAATCCCTAATTACACAGCCAATTGAAAAAGAAGTAAATGCTATTGCTGAAGTGAAGAAGATAACTTCGGCATCTTACGAAGGATATTCAATAATCAGAGTTGAATTTGAAAGCGGGTTCGATATTGATGAAGCGCTTCAGAAAATTAGAGATAAAGTTGATAAAGCGGAAACCGAACTTCCGGATGATGTTGACAAGCCGGACATAATTGAAATCAATTTTTCTGAGTTCCCAATTATCACTTACACTATCGCGGGTCCGCAAGGGTTGGTAAAGCTTAAAGATATTGCCGACGATATGAAAGATGAGATCGAAAATGTTGAGGGAGTTTTAGAAGTAAAAATAAGCGGCGGACTCGAGCGAGAAGTTCAGGTTGAAGTTGATATGAACAAATTGATCCATTACAATATCAGGTTCGATGATGTGATCGACGCAATTTCAAATGAGAACCGTACTATTCCCGGCGGATCTATTGACGTCAACAATTCCAGCTTCCTTGTTAGAGTCCCCGGAGAATTTGATCAGCCCTTTATTATTCAAGACCTCATCGTTAAAATTAAAGAGGGCAAACCGATTTATGTAAAGGATGTTGCCGATGTAATCTATTCATTTAAAGAAAGATCAACCTATTCAAGATTGAATGAAGTTGAATGTGTAACCGTTAATGTTTCCAAAAGAGTGGGTGCAAATATAATTGATATTGCTGATCAGGTTAAAAAAATAATTAGTGATTATGATGAAAATTTACCCGATAATATTAACTTTACGCTTACTGTTGACCAATCGAAAGATATTAAACAAAGTGTAAAAAATCTTGAAAACAATATATTCTCAGGTTTGGTGCTTGTACTAATCGTACTCTTTCTGTTGCTCGGTTTAAGAAATGCGTTTTTTGTTGCCATTGCAATACCGTTAAGCATGCTGATAAGTTTCATTATTTTATCGGCGTTAAATATTACACTTAACTTTATTGTTTTGTTCTCACTCATTCTCGCCCTTGGGATGCTTGTAGACAATGCAATTGTGGTTATTGAAAATATCTACAAATATCTTGAAGAGGGGAACGGCTTAATAGAATCCGCTAAGCTTGGTACAGCCGAGGTGGCTTGGCCTATTACAACATCAACACTTACAACATTAACGGCATTTGCCCCAATGCTTATTTGGCCCGGTGTTGTTGGGGATTTTATGCAGTACCTTCCGATTACTCTTATCATTACTCTTGCTTCGTCCCTTTTTGTGGCATTAGTAATAAATCCCGTGTTTGCATCTAAATTTATGGTGCTTGAAGAAAAAGGTAAAAAACCCAATACACGTATGGGTAAAATTCTTGAACCGCTGAATAAAATAACACATTTCTTCGTTGATAATATGCTTCCTAAAACTATTAGTATTTATGAGAAGTTTTTAGTTGCTGCAATGGGAGACGAAAGAAACCCCAAACAAAAAATCAACAAACGTAATTGGATTGGATTGGGTGCGGTTATAGCTTTAGTTTTTATAGTTATTGGATTAATACAAGTACCCCAGGTGCCGAATGTAATAGTTCTTATATTCAGCTTTTTTGCCGGAATCGGTGCGATTTATGTTTTCACTAATAATAAATTGCGGGTACTTGGCGGAACATTTCTTCTACTGATACTCATAAACTTAACTTACCGTGAATTTGACCACGGTGTTGAGTTCTTCCCCGATGTAGATCCGCCTAGAATTTATATAAATGTTGAAAGTCCGACAGGGACAAATATTGAAATGTCCAACAAGATTGTAAAAGGAATTGAAGAATCGCTTAAACCATTTTTAGAAGTAGATGTAAGGGAAATAGTTGCCGGTGTTGGATCTTCAAATAATCCTTTTGACGGCGGAAGTTCTACACCAAACAAATCGACTATAACTGTTCAGTTTGTCGATTACGAAGATAGGGAAAAGTCCTCCAGCAAAACGATGGAAGAAATTAGAGATGCGGTTGTAAATATTGCCGGTGCGGAAATAGAAGTTAAAAAGCAGGATATGGGTCCGCCCGTTGGACAGCCAATAAATATTGAAGTTATCGGTGATGACTTTAACAGACTTGGCACACTTGCAGATAAGATTAAAAAGGTAATTGAATCAACACCGGGACTCGTTGACTTAAAGGATGATTACGACAGCGGCAGACCCGAAGTGAGAGTTGTAATAGACAGAGAAAAAGCAGCCCTATTTTCAATGAACACTTCGATCATTGCAAACAATATTAGAACTGCAATAAATGGTTACGAAGCATCCAAGTATAGAATTAATGATGATGAATATGATATAACAGTTAGATTGAAAGAGGATCAACGCAAAAGCATCGATGCTCTGAAAACAATGCGTATTAACTTCAACGACAAAAAGGGAAAAGCTCTAAGCGTACCGCTTGTAAGTGTTGCTGAGGTTGTTTACGATAGAGGTCCCGGGGCAATAAGACGCAAAGACCTTACAAGAGTTGTAACCATTACCGCAAACGTTGATGCCGGCTATAACGACAATGAAGTACTTGCCTCTGTTCAGCAGCAATTATCTGATTTTCAAATGCCTCCCGATTATAAGATTGAGTACACAGGTCAGAACGAAGAACAGCAAAAAGCTGCCGATTTTTTGGTTAATGCATTCATGATAGCGTTCCTAGGCATTTTCCTCATCATGGTCATTCAGTTTAATTCACTTAGTCAGCCGCTAATTATTATGACGGCTGTGTTGATTTCGCTAATTGGCGTGTTTATCGGATTAATTACGTTCGCAATGCCGTTTGGTATAATTATGACCGGTATTGGTGTAATAAGTTTGGCTGGTGTTGTTGTGAATAACAATATTGTGCTGATAGACTACACTAACATTCTCCGGCGTAAAGGAATTAGTGTAAGAGATTCTGTCATTCGTGCCGGCTTGCGTAGGTTCCGCCCGGTAACACTAACGGCCATAACCACAATTCTCGGGTTAATCCCGTTAACATTCGGATTCGGGTTCGATATTTATTCGCTGTCTTTTGAATCCGGCGGAGCTGAAGCAGAGTTTTGGAGGTCTATGGGCGTAGCAGTAATTTTCGGTTTGATGTTCGGTACTATACTCACTCTAATTATTGTCCCGGTTATGTACGCAACCATTTATGACGTTATTGCTAAATTCCAAAATCGACGTGGTTAAAATTTATTTTGCGGGAGTCAAAATTTTGACTCCCAATTTTCCTCTCCAAATTTCCTCATCTTTATTATAT
>JAENZU010000401.1 GCA_016841125.1 Melioribacter sp.
TATCCTCTTCAGAAAAAATAATTGCACGTTCAATTATATGTTCTAATTCACGAACATTACCGGGGAAATTGTAATCTCTTAATGCTTTATCTGCTTCGCGGCTTAATCGTTTTGGAGCCCTAAGGGGCGTCTTCTTTTGGATAAAATAATTTGCAAGCAATATTACGTCATTGTCTCTTTCACGCATCGGGGGAATTGTAAGTGTTATAACATTGAGCCTAAAAAGAAGGTCTTTTCGAAAATTTTGCATTTCTGTTTCTTTGGCAAGATCTTTATTGGTTGCACCAATTATCCGTACGTTGGACTTCAAATTTGCAGTGCCGCCAATTCGTCGATATTCGCCATTTTCTAAAAATCTTAATAATTTCGGCTGAATTGTTAAACTCAACTCGCCGATCTCATCTAAAAATAGAGTCCCTCCGTTAGCAATTTCAACTAAACCTTGTTTTGATGATTTAGCATCCGTAAATGCTCCTTTTTCATATCCGAATAGCTCACTCTCAATCAGTTGATCGGGGAGGGAAGCGCAATTTATTGCAACCAGCGGCTTCTCGTTACGTATAGAACTTTTGTGAATGTATTCGGCAAACAATTCTTTACCTGTACCGCTTTCACCCTGAAGCAGTATGCTCGATTCGGACTGAGCTGCTTTTTCTGAAAGATTCAATACCTCCTGAATTTTTATTGAATCTCCAATAATTGTATTCGGTACGCTTTGAGCAACTCGTGTCGAAAGTATCGAATTTTTAATAATAAGATTTTTATGTTTGAGCGCTCTTTCAATTACAATAAGAAGTTCGTCAAATTCATAAGGTTTAGTAATAAAATCATATGCGCCAAGTTTTATGCAATTGATAGCGGTGCGAATTTCAGATTTACCTGTCAGTATTATTATCTGGAGCGAAGGGTAATTGTCTTGAACAAATTTCAACACATCTTCGCCGGAAACTTCTTTCATTTCGAGATCTAAAAGGAGCAGATCGAAAGTGTTTTTCTTTATCTTATCAATAGCAAACTTTCCATCGTAAGCAACATCTACTATAAACCCTTCTGTTATCAACTCTTCTTTGAGTAAATAGCATAAAGTTTCATCATCATCAACTATTAAAATTCGGGAATTTATACTCATAACAACTCAATTATTTTTAATACTTAATATAGTAAAAATTACCGAAATAGTTTTTGAAAAGGGTAGGCTATTTTTTCGAAAATGCAAAAAAAAGAGGCTGATAAACAGCCTCCGCAAATAGAATTATTTGATTTAATTTTTATTCATACCAAGACACTATTTCATAATTTTTAGTGTGGGGAAAATGAGGTGGTACATATCTTAGAAATCTCTTATCGTATGTGTGAACAAATTTTAATCCCTTCACAGGACCGACGCTGTTATAAGTGGCTGTAACCCTAACATCATCTGCTATAATGCCTCCTAATATGTTCCACTGCCCAAGGAAAGGCTGAACAACTAAAGCGTCAACCGGTCCAACACTTCCTTTTTTTGCGAACATTGAGGCATGGGTATTGACGTCTTGTCCAAGTGTATTTGCATTTGATTGAATTCTTACATCTTGTTCGGCAACAATTCCACAGATATCAAGTGAGTTAGGATTTGTACGAGGATCATCATGATATACCAAATCATCAGTAAAATAAACATTTCCGTAACTCGAATTACCTCTAGAACTTGCTACCATAGTGATTTTACCATTTAGAACTCCTTCTGTGTAGATGTTTCCTTTTTCAGCAAAAATTAAACCGTTAGGAGCAATAGTTGAAATTGGTGTAGTTTGAGGAGTAGTCCAAATGCCGTCATTATTAATGCTGTAACTATAAGTAACAGATCCGGTTGAATCATATTTTAGCTTTAGGTCGATTGGTCTGCCTAAATTTAAAGTATCCTTGAAAACCATTCCGGAAGTGTCTGCAGCTGTTCTCATACCGGTAGTATCAAATTCTAATGGTACATCAACACCGCTTTCAAATCCTCCGTTAAATACCGGATCGCCGGCTGATTTATTAAAATTCTTTATTCCTTTTTTGGCAGTCGTCTTTCCAAGAAATACAGGAGAACCCCAAACATTCAATCTATCGTTGGTATGAAATGGCCCACTGAATGTATCTCCGGTTGCAGGGTAGGCTGATGAAACAGAAGTGTAGTAGTTACCGAATTTTGAAAAATAACTTGGTCTAAATTCGACATATACTGTCTTCGTAACACCATTATATGTTCCCTCCGATATTATTGTTGCCATTTGTTCATCAACCGCTCCACCGCTGCCGCAATTACCCATGTAATCGCCATGAGCAAGATGAGCAGAGACTGCATGAGAACTTACCATAATTGTGTGTGCCGCAGCGGGATTCCCGGGAGGTATATGACAAATAGCAACCTTTGAAGAGGTGTTAATTAAATTGTTGCTAACGTAAACGTTTATCGATCCGCCGTCAAAACTTAAATTTTGATAACCGGTTTCCCAAGTTTTGTCCATAAACAATTCGTTTGCTGCCATGTTTGCACCTGAAACTGCAATATTATGTGCTTTCGTCTCAATATAATAATCTGCCATATTTGTTCCGGCGCGAGTTGATAAATTGCCGAAGTTATAACCAATTGTTAAAAATATCAAACTGAATCCTAATACCAATAAAACGGCTGCTTTACCGCCCATCTTATCCTCCTATCTATTACCTAAATTTCTTGCGGCTAATCGTATCTGCCGCCAGAAAGCTGATGAATAATTATCGTTATATGCTGCAGTGTTTTCTACTGTGATATTGATTTCCATAGAGTGAATTGCGCCGGGTGAAGAAACCGGAACAGATATCTCAGCCCCGAATGAATCAAAATAGCGAAGAAGAAATTGAGTGATACCAAGATTGGCAGATAAAGAATCTCCATTAACCACACGGTATAATTTTCTATCACGAGGGTTAGGGGTCCCTAAAAGTGCACTGGTAGGGCCGCAAAAGTAATTCATGGTATCAACAACTCCATCAGAATCATCGTCAGTTAAAAAAATAATGTTATTTGAATCAGCTGCAATTATTGCCTGTGTCGGATCCGGGAGCGCGTTCCAATCTTTACAGAAACCGATTTTCCTAAAATCATGCTCGAGAAGTGAAACTGTCGCAACCAGATTTGATTGAACAATCAATTCACCTCCGTAAAAAAATGTGTTCTCGGTGGCAGTGTCATTTACTCGCATAAGAATCATGAATAATAAACCGCCAACTACTATTGAACCAAGTATGTCTAATAATGTACTAAATCCCATTTTAACCTCAACGATAATAAAAATAACTGTAAACGGTTGACATTCTTACTGTATCTTCCATAGATTGGCTGGTAACTTGAACGGTCATTTTTTTATGCCAAGTCTTGTAACCAACAATATTATCAGGATTGGAAGGTGTTATATATCCAACTGTACATTCAACTTTAAAAGTTGCCGATGGCATTGTAGAATCAATTTTGACTAAACCATTGAAATCATCAAAATCATTGAAATTTGGATAAACCTCTCCATAAGCCGGTCCGCAGGTTGATAAATAAGAAAGACTAGTTACACTATTATCTACTGTAGCTAAATCGAATGGTTTTCCGGAGGCTTCTTCAATCATCGAAGTAGCGATTGAAGTTGCCAATACTCCGAACTTAGTATCCAATAATGTTGAACTAGTGGAGAGGAAGTTATTATTAACCCGCAATACAACAACCGAGAGCAGCATCATTGCCGCGACTGTTAACAACATTTGTCCTGTGTTCATACTATCACACTCTTTTCAATTAATGAATTCGTTTTATTTTCTATTTAATTACACACAAAAACCGTGCTAAACTATTATATTGAATAATAACCTCATTTAGGAATCTTCAAGCCGTAAATTTTAATTTGATGTAAAAAATACATGTAAAAAATGTTGCATTTACTTTCGAAAACTTGACAAAACTGAAAACATAGTAGAGTTAAATTTATTAAATTGGAAACAAT
>JAENZU010000402.1 GCA_016841125.1 Melioribacter sp.
TAAAGTTTCTTCATCAAATCCGTAAATGGAAATTGTCTCACCCGGAATTGTTTTCAGATTTACATTTCCCTCGTAAGCTGAGAGCAAAGTTTTCTGATGAAGGATATGTAGTTTGATCTTATCAAAAAATTTAAGAACTATACCCAAATTACAGAAAGTATGATCCAATCTGTCTCCCGTTGCGCCAAGTAAAACCGCTTCAGAAAATTTATTTTTAATTGCAAACTTCAAACACTTTTCTACATCGGTATCATTCTGTCCGGAAAGTTTTATCGTCTTCACATCATTAAAATAATTTAAAGTTTCCTCAGCAGCGGAATCAAGATCACCTATAATAAAATCGGGCTTTAACCCGAGTTTCAGAGCAGAGTCAGCACCGCCATCGGCACAGATCAATTTATCAAATCCATTTTTGAACAAATATTTGAATGCACTTAATTTCGGTGCCTGACCGTTAGCTAGTATGATGCATCTCTTTGTCAAAGTTCAACCTCAACTCCAAAAATAAAATTCCTCTCTGCCGCCGGGAAGAATTCTTTCCCGATTGCGTAAGCCGCATACAAATTATCAAAAATATTACTAACCTGAGTATAAATTTTTAACTGGGAAAAATAAGGCAGCAATTGGAACTGATAACTAGTAATAAAATTAGCGGTAAAATATGAGTCCACTTTATTTTCGGAATAGTCGAGAAAACCGGGAAACGCCGCAGAATACTTACTAATATTGTCATCATAATTATCCGAGTAAAATTCTCCGACGTATTTTAAAAATAACTGAGAAGTAAATCCGCCGGATGTATATTTAACAATTCCATTAGCAATCCATTGTGGAAAGCCGCTGATCGCGTTGTCCTTCAAATCTATCACACCAATCTTTTTTTCATCAACTCCGCTTGATTTGGAAAAAGTATACTCCACAAATGTTTCACCTTTACTGATGTAATTTCTGCTAAAAGTAGTATTAGCTGAAATTTCAAATCCATCGAAAGGTATGAGTGTCAAAGCTGCCTCAATACCCGCATGAGTAGTTTGATCGATATTGCCCGTTATTGGCTGTCCGAATCTATCTACCTGTCCCTGCTTAACGATCTCATCATCAAACAACATGTAGAAAAAATTTAACGAACCGGAAAACTTATCGGTATTAAATGCAGAACCAAATTCAAAACTATTCATTTTTTCCGGGCTAACAAGAGGTTCGTTAAAGTTATAAGTTCCATCACTATTTTGTTCAAATTGCGGTACGGCACCTCCTCCAGATTCAGCAGCATCGTAGTAATTCTTTAGCCTCGGTTCTCTTGATACTCGAGCTGCCGCTAAATAAATATTTAGTTCCGGAGTCAATTTATAATTCACTCCAACTCTCGGATTGACAAAAAGGTCATCATATTCAAATTCGTTGTTTAGATATCTTTCATTTTTCAGTTTGTATTTGTGATATGCAAGTTGCACTTCCCCCAAAATATTTATTTTTTCACCCAAGGTGTACTGTTCATGCAGATAAAAATTAAAAATATCTTTTCCGCCTTTATAGTAATAATATCGGTAATCTTTGGAAATACCGTCCGGTAAATGCTCACCGTAATTCAAGCTTCCCCAATGAACAGAATTGTGAAACCTAAGTTCGCCGCCAACAATTAATGTTCCGTTATCATGCTCAAAACTTACGCGTGGTATCCATCCCCATTGCTTGTTTTCAACCATTGCCCTTATAAGCACATTTGTGGGATTTTGAGTTGGATAAAAACCATTAGCAGAAGTTAGCCTGAAATAATTTGTATCAGCCCATGAACCGTCGTAGTCAAAATATCCATTACCTAGAATTAAAAATAGAGCTGAATTTAGTTTGATATTTTTACTCAGATCAATTTCGTTTAACAATTCAAAATGGGGCTGACTGAAATTTTCTTTTTCGTCCGGTCTGCGTACCGCCTTGTATGAATAACTATTTCCATCCGCCTCCCAATATGAAAGGTTTTCCAACCGAAGTTGACGGTCTTTTATTGCAAATTTAGGGACGCCGTTGTACGCCAGTCCGTCTGTAATTGGACCGCCGTAAATATTAATTTGCGTTGTAACATTCTGATCATACCTGATTGCCGAAACATGGAATGATTTGAAATTGACCCAGCTATTTTGCCTGTAGCCGCTGCTGAGCGTTTGAGAAAGTTTTGCATAAATAGAATATTTATTTTCAATCAAACCGCTGGAAAATGATGCGCTGTATTTTCTTGTATTGTATGAACCAAACGATGTTCCGAGCCTGAAAAATCTGCGATCCGAAAATCCCGAAGTAATAATATTTATTGATCCTCCCACAGCAGGATATCCTATTACACCAGAACCCGCGCCCCGCTGAACTTGAATTAATTCGGTTGATTCGAGCAGATCGGGAAAATCCAGCCAATAAATATTATGATCTTCCGGTTCATTTTGCGGAATGCCGTTGATTGAAACAGAAATCCGGCGCTGGTCAAATCCTCTGATACTTAAATAATTATAACCAATTCCATTTCCATTTTCAGAATAAAATGTAGTTGAAGGAAGGTAACTTATATACTCCGGAATGTCCTGTGTAATGTAACTATCACTTATTTCTTCCCGCTCAATTTTAGAAAAAGTTGCCGGTGTTAATCCTTTTTTACCAATACTGCCTTCCACCAAAACAGTTTGGCTTGAAATTACTTTTCTATCGAGCTTAATAACTTCTTCACCGGATATAAATTCATTTACGGTTATTTGTTTCTGTTCAAATCCGACATAAGAAAATATTACAACATCTTGTTGATTGAAGCTTCCCTCAAGAGTAAACTCACCTTCTTCATTGGTGAAAGTGCCGTAACTTGTATTTTCAACTTTTACGTTGGCAAGATAGAGAGGCTGGTTTCCTTCAGAATTAATTACTTTACCCGAAAGTAGAATTTCCTGCGCGTAAGCAATACTGATAAAAAAAAGGATGACAATTAAATATTTCATTTATTTCTCCTAAATAATAAAAAATGAGAAACAAAAAAGCCGTTATAGAAAACGGCAACATTTAATTAAACCATCCTACCCGTTTTCCTACGCTGGTATTATCCAGATCAGGTTCAAGGGTGTGATCTCAGCTTCGCCAAAACTTAACGAAAGCACCCCTAACGACCTTTTTATGTTTACAAACTTAAAATTTATTTACAAATATTACAAACCACATTAATTTTGATAAATAATAATTTCCTGACCAACAATAATTGTACTGCCTCTAATAGAATTCCATCTTCTTATATCGGAAGCTCTAATATTATATTTTTCTGCGATATGACCTAAAGTATCACCCTTTTTTACGATGTAATGAATTTTATTGGAATTCTGCTGAAAATCTGAAGCAGAGTTACCTGTATTATCAGCAGCAACTTTTGAAGCATCTACATCAGAAAATATTTTTAATGATTTGCCAACAATAATTTTGCTGCTTTTCAGATTATTCCATCTCATAACATCAAGAGTAGAAACCTTAAATTTTTCTGCTATTTCCGAAAGGTTATCACCGCTTTTAATTGTGTAATTGATCTGATTTGAATTTGATTTTGAAGTGTTATCTCCATAGGAAACATTATTGTCATTTCCATGAATTGTGAGATATTTACCTGCAACTATTTTTGTACCGCTTAAGTTATTCCACCGTTTTAAATCTGCTATTGTAACCCCAAACTTTTCGGCTATTTTTCCTAATGCGTCTCCCCTTTTAATTCTGTATTTGGTTACTTTTTTATTTGATGAACTTCCGTTTGGAGTAGCCGCTGTATAATAATCTCCTTTGCCTGTAAAAATTTTAAGAATTTTACCGGTGTAAATTCTGCTCGATCTCAAATTATTCCATTCCTTAACTTGGGATAATTTAACACCATATTTTTCAGCTATTTGTGATAATGTCTCTCCCCGGCGGATTTTGTGGTCAATCCAAGTACCGTCGGAATTAGAGTACATAACTGACATTTTATCGGTGCGGTC
>JAENZU010000403.1 GCA_016841125.1 Melioribacter sp.
CAAAAATTTCGGGTAAAATTGATGTAATCCAAAATTTACTTCCAAAGGTTGATACTTTAATAATTGGCGGAGGAATGGCTTATACTTTTTATAAAGCGATGGGATGGGAAATTGGAACATCGCTGCTTGAAAGTGAAAAAATAGATTTAGCAAAAGAAATTTTTGAAAAAGCTAAAAACAGCAAAGCAAAATTACTCCTTCCAGTTGATGTTGTAGTTGCCGCTGAATTTAAGAATGAATCTCCTCAGCAAATTGTTGATACGGATAAAATGCCCGCTGATAAAATGGGATTGGATATAGGACCCAAATCAATTGAATTGTTTAAAGAAGAAATTCTCAAAAGTAAAACAGTTGTTTGGAATGGTCCAATGGGTGTTTTCGAGTTCGATAATTTTGCAAAAGGAACCAACGCAATTGCTGAAGCACTGGTTACTGCAACTGAGAATGGAGCGGTTACGGTTATCGGCGGCGGCGATTCTGCATCTGCAATTAAAAAAGCCGGGTTAGAAGAAAAAGTATCGCACGTTTCTACCGGAGGCGGAGCATCACTTGAATTTCTGGAAGGAAAAGTTCTTCCCGGAGTTGCTGCCTTAACTGATGCAGAGTAATGTTTTTTGAGAACTTTATTTCAATTGAAGCAGTCTAAGATCTTAGATTGCTTCTTTGTTTTAAAGTAAATTAAAATTAACTTAATAGAAAAAATTGTTGTAAAGGTTCAGAATGGGTTACCAAGATCGAAATTACTACAGACCCTCCGGATTTGGAGGTTTTACTTTTTTCCCGCCTATCATCAAGAATTTATTGATAATCAATGTAGTTGTTTTCTTTCTACAGATAATTCTTGAAAACATTCAATTCGGCGGTGTTCCCGGATGGTTTATTATCAATAAATATTTTGCTCTCAATCCACTATCGGGGGAGTATAAGCAGGGAATTCCGTATAATTTTCAAATTTGGCAATTAATCACTTATCAATTTATGCACGGCGGTTTTGCTCATATATTTTTCAATATGTTTATGCTCTGGATGTTCGGTATGGAAATAGAAAATTTGTGGGGCTCTAAAAAATTTCTTGTTTTCTATTTAACCGGCGGAGTTGTAGCAGGTATTTTTCAGTTGTTTGTTGCTCCATTAGTCGGCGGAGTCGGTCCGACAATAGGTGCTTCAGGTGCAGTTTTCGCAGTGATGATCGCATTTGCAATGTTTTTCCCCGATCGTTACATATTCATCTATTTCCTATTGCCTGTAAAGGCTAAATACCTAATAGCATTTTTAGTAATTCTAGAATACCTCTTTGTATCAGGGGGAACTGGAACCGATTCCAACGTTGCACACCTTGCACATTTGGGAGGCGCGGCAGCAGGATTTGTATTCGTAATGCTTGATAGAAAATATAATTTCGATTTTGACAGAATCTTCAATTCAATCAAAGCACTCTTTACCAGTTCAACCAGTTCCGGCGCACCTTTCAGAAAACCGCACAGAACAAAAAAAGGGGAGGGTAATGTAATGGAAGCAGAATTCTATGATATAAATGATAAGAAAAATGCTGAGGAATTTGATCATGAAGAGATTGATAGAATTTTAGATAAGATAAGTAAAAGCGGTTATCAAAATTTAACCGAACGGGAAAAGAAAATTCTTTTTGAGGCTAGCAAAAAAGGGTGATGAAAAAGTTTATTTTTTCGCCGGCTTTACTTTTAATACTTCTCGGCTGTTCCACTCAGTCAGAAATTCCTTTGGAAAAGTTGGCTAAAATTCATGTGGATTTGATGGTGGTGCAGCAATATCACGCAGATAATTCGGACTCACTAAAGATTGGCGAACAGCAAGTTTTTGAAAAATATAATATTACAAAAGAGAATTACGACTATTCACTGAAACAGAATTCCGAATCTAAAGAAAAGTGGGAAGAATTTTTTAAACTTTCTTTGGCTTACCTGGATTCGCTTAAAGCTAAAACTGATTCTTTAAATTAGCTTTGTGTATTGCCAGTGCGATACGTATTTCCGCGTAAGAGACCTTTGAAGGAAGGTTTTCTTTTAAGTCGCGCAATCCAAAAAATCCCTCATCAATTTTTTCTGTAATCAAATTGTAAACTTCAGTTGATATCAATTTAGAAATTTGTATATCATTCTGATATCCCGCAATAGTTTCTATCTGCATCGATACAATAGCTTCGGGCAATTTTGTGAGTGAAGATATTTCCTTTAAATTATATCCTTTCTTAATTAATTCAAGTGTGGCTGCAATTGCCGATGGTATTTTTTCAGCCGATGTATCAACTCTTAACTTCTGTCTATTTAAAAAATCTTTGATTACCGATAGTATTTCATCCCCAATTTTATTATACATTCTTTGGGTGAACCCTTTAACCGATAATAAAGATGAAGTGCTTATTGGTTTCAGTTCTGCAATTTCCTTCAAAATTTCATCAGGGCATATCATCTCAGGGTTTTGCGAAAATTTTTTAGACACAGCTTTCCTTTCTTCCCGCAGCAGATTAAAAAGCTCTAATTTGTTTTCATAGGTTTCATTTTTTTGATTAACCGGAATCTCTTCATGTTCGGCAATAAAATTCTTCCCATCCTCAGAAAGTAGAATTGAATTTTCAAAGCGTGTTAATAGTTTTCCCGTAATTAAGGATTCCAATATAGGTTCGAGGTCTTGCTGATTAAAATTTGCGCAAGTACCGAAAGTTGTTAATCTTTTTAACTCCTCATCTACCGTCTTACCGAGCAGCACACTATAAATTGAATTCTCAATTATTTTATTTTTCGCAATGTGAACGGTTTTAATTATCAATTCTTTAAGATAATCTGAAGTTGATTCTTTTGGGAGATCGCTCCGGCAATTGTCGCATTTGCCGCATTCGTATCCAATAATATTTTCGCCAAAGTAATTGAGTATTAAATTGAACCTGCACTCGTTTGAGTTGGCAAAGTTTATCATTGAATCCAATTTTGCTTCGGCATTTGCTAACTTTTCCTCAATATTTTTCATATCGATTTGCAGGGAGGGCGCCGGAACCCTTGTAGCAGTAAGCTTTACGGATTGGAATTGCGACCCTTTAGAGTACCTGGCAAATCCCAATAATTCTGCTCTAGTTAAATCCGTTTCTAAGCTTGCAGGATCAATACCAATTTTTGATGCCAGTTTTAAAATCTCAATTGGAACGTCTCTAGTAAATATATTGCTGCCGAATTCTCTTAGTACAAAGATTAAGGTATCTTTCAGCGATGAATTATTTAATCTCTTAACATACTTTTTGAGTTCACCCGGAGAAATAATAAATCTAAAAGTTGACCGCTTTTCAAAATCCGATATTGCTTCTATATATCCGGCAGCTTCAAGTGTCCGAACGGCAGAATCTAGAATAGCTCCGGTAATTTTGTTTCCGCGTAAATGAGTCATGAACTTTGTATCAAACTCAATATTCCGATCGGATAAACTTCCAAGTGTTACACGACCGTGATCAGATATGGCATTATAAACGAGCTCTATTTGTTCGCGTGTGGGAAATGAACTCTCAATAAAAAATTCTTGAATGTGGCGGTCGCGGTCATCGTAAAGCAAATAGATATAAGCATCTTTACCATCTCTGCCTGCGCGTCCCGTTTCCTGGTAATAATTTTCAATTGTTCCCGGCAAATTTATATGAATGACCATCCGTATATTTGGTTTGTCTATTCCCATCCCGAAGGCATTAGTTGCGGCAATAATATTTATTCGGTCTTCTCTAAAATCATCCTGAATTATTCTTCTCAGTTCCGGCGCTAATCCCGCGTGATAATATTCTGCTTTTAAATTGTTGGATCTTAGGTAATCCACTAAATCTTCAACTGATTTTCGGGTGGCGCCGTAAATTATTGCAGGTGTATCGTGAGTTTTTAACAGCTCTAATACTTTTTCTTTTTTGTGAGAGGTCTTAATCACATTTAGATAAAGATTATCCCTTTCGAAACCTTTAACAA
>JAENZU010000404.1 GCA_016841125.1 Melioribacter sp.
AGTTTATTGCCAACAAAGGCACCGGTATCGATATAGGCAGCATTGGAATCCTCATCAAATACAATTTCCTTTTGTTTGGTGTGTCCCAAAACCTGAAGTTTTCCCATGTTGAGTAATTGGTCTCTTGTCCACAATACTCCGCGGTCGGTTCTGAAATCATTATATATATACTTATCAAGTTCATCTACGTTATTTGCTGCAGTTCCTTTTAATAATAATTTATATTGCGAAGAAACTCCGGCATGCGAAATAAAACAATCTTCAGTATTATAATAAAGAGGTGCAGACTTTATGTGATCGATATGCAGAAATACAGCATCTTCGTGATGCTCATATGATTCAAGTGTTGATTCATTGCCGTTGAAAACCCATGAGCGGGCGAATATACTTGTTGGTTCTTTAAAAAAATGATAAAACATGAAATCATGATTGCCGGGAGTAAATAATATTTTTTCTTCAATTATAAATTTAATTACATCGTAACTATGGTTACCTCTATCTACAAGATCTCCGACAGAATAGACCGGTATAGACGGGTACCTGGCGCTAATCTTTTTATATAGCTCAACCAGCGTAAAAAAGCAACCGTGAATATCTCCAATTACTGCAATCATAATTAAATGTGATAATGTTCTTTAGCAAAATGTGTAAGCTCATCTCTAAAATCCGGGTGAGCAATACTAATTAAAGCACGTGATCTTTCTTTAACCGACTTGCCGAATAGATGAGCAATTCCATATTCGGAAACAACATAATGCACGTCCCCGCGCGATGTAACCACACCGGCGCCGGGTTTAAGCGTTGGGACAATTCTGGAAATTGTATCATTCTTTGTTGTTGTAGGTAAAGCAATAATCGGCTTGCCTCCTTCGGAATGTGCTGCACCTCTTATAAAATCTACCTGACCGCCTATACCTGAATAGAACTTTGTACCGATTGAATCGGAACAGACCTGTCCGGTTAAGTCAACTTCTATTGCTGAATTGATAGCTACCATTTTATTATTTTTAGATATAATAAAGGGGTCATTTACATATTCCTGAGGGTGGAATTCGAAAATCGGATTGTTATCTAAAAAGTCGTATGCTCGTTTTGTGCCGAGCACAAATCCGGCAATAATTTTTCCTGGGTGTAAAGTTTTCTTTTCACCATTAATAATTCCCATTTCGACTAATTCAATCATGCCGTCTGAGAACATCTCGGTGTGAACTCCCAGATCTTTTGAATTGATTAAGTATTTCATCACAGAATCCGGTATCGCGCCAATTCCCATCTGCAGAGTTGAACCGTCTTCAATCATCTCGGCAACAAAACCGCCTATTTTGTCGTAAACATCTAATTCTTCCCTGCTGGCATTCGGGTCAACTTGCGGCAGTTCCATCAAAGGTTCATTATGTTCAACTATATAATCAATTTTATTTATATGAATGAAACTATTTCCCAACCCTCTCGGCATCATCGGGTTAACTTGAGCAATCACAATTTCAGATTTCTCAGTCGGGGTTTTAATATTACCGACGTCAATTCCAAAGCTGCAGAAACCGTGATCATCCGGCGGTGATACATGAATGAGAGCAACATTCGACTTGATGATATCCCGTTTGAAGAGAAGTGTAACCTCCGAAAGAAATATAGGAATAAATTCCGCTCTCCCCTCATGAACTGCTTTACGTGTATTACCCCCGATAAAAAAAGCTTTGTGTTTGAAATGTTTTTCCATACCCGGTTTTGTATAAGGCAGATCACCAACAATCAAAATATGGTAAATCGTCACATCTTCCAGATCATCTTTTCGTTCTACCATAGCTCTGATCAATTCAAGAGGAGCAGCGCATCCGGGCTGAATAACCATGTTATTGCCGGATTTAATAACTTTCACAGCCTCTTCGGCAGAAACTAATTTAGAATTGTAATTTTTAATCCAAGCAGCATTTAGCGGTTTTGCGATTTTTGGTTCGCTCGAAATCATAATTATCTCGTTAACTTAATTTGTTGAATAAATATGCAGTCGGCGGAATTCCACATTAAAGGTTTCCGCTATTATCTCATTTGAACAAAATCCATTATAGGTACAAACGCCTTTCGCCAAACCTCCGTCACCCATTAAAGAATTCGATAAGCCATTGTCGGCAATATTCAAGATATAATCAATGGAAGAATTTGTTAGGCTGTAACTTGCGGTTCGTGATACATTTGCCGGAATATTTGGTACACAATAGTGGATTACATTGTGTTTGATATAAATAGGATCCGAAATAGTTGTGGGGTAACTTGTTTCAATACAGCCGCCCTGATCAATAGAAATATCTACAATCACGGCACCTTTCTTCATAGTCTTCACCATTTCTTCGGTTACCAAATGAGGAGATTTTTCACCACGGATATGCACGGCACCGATAAATAAATCGGCAAATTTAACGCCCCTTGCAATAGTGTAAGGGTTAGCTACAACAGTTGTTACATGACGCGAGGTTAGGTTTTCTATTCTTCGCAAACGTGAAAGATCTTTGTCTAAAACAATCACCTGCGCGCCTCTTCCAAGAGCGGCTCGCGCTGCGTTAAGTCCAACAACACCGGCACCCAAAATAACAACAGCGGCGGGAGCTACACCTGTTAATCCGCCCATAAGAATACCGCGGCTATGCGGTACATCGCTGCTAAAATATTTTTCACCAATTTGAATAGCCAGTTGACCGGCAATTTCACTCATTGATTGAAGTACCGGCAAATGTCCGTTGCTTTCAATTAATTCGTAACTAATTGCGGTCACTTTCTTCTTTAACAGAGCATCCAAAATATTTTTTTTGCCAACAGCTAAATGCAGAAACGAAAAAAGAATATGTTCTTCCTGAAGCATTTTTGTTTCGTCTTCAGTGAGGGGAGCGATTTTGGCAATTAGTTCAGCACGCTGATAAACTTCTTCAGGGGTATAAACAATGTTTGCACCGACTTTTCTATATTCTTCATCAGTGAAATGGCTGTCTAAACCTGCTTCACTTTGAATATAAACACTGTGACCAGCATTGACCAAGGAATCAACTCCGGCAGGTGCAAGAGCAACTCTTTTTTCTTCTCGATGAGTTTCTTTTGGGATACCGATTCTCATAATGGAATATTCTTAATTTTGTTATACAATAATTAAAATTAGCATTAAAAACTTTGAGTTTCAATTTAATTAACCGGAGTTAGCGCTTCCTTATTATTTAGCACATTGATAATATTTTCGGCAGCCAACTCAGCCATTTTATTCCGTGCTTCAAAGGTTGCACTCCCAATGTGAGGCAGCAGAACGGCATTCTTTAATTTTAATAATTCCTTATTAATTTTGGGTTCCCCCTGAAAGACATCAAATCCCGCGGAAAAAATACGTTTTTTCTTAAGCATACTGATCAGGTATTTTTCGTCAATCACTTCTCCGCGTGCAGTATTAATTAAATTCGCTTCCGGTTTCGTTAGTTCGAGCATTTCTTTGTTTAGCAAATTATTCGTCTGTGTGTTCAAAGGAATATGGATTGAAATAATATCCGCGTCTTTCATCAATGTATTCAGCCCAACTTTTTTGGCGCCGGTCTCTTTCTCAAATTCGTATTTTTTGGATTTGTTATAATAAATAATTTTTGTGCCGAAAGCTTTTAACCTTTTAGCAGCCGCCTGTCCAATTCTGCCTGCCCCTATTATTCCAACTGTTTTGCCTCTTAATTCAATACCCAATAATAGCTTTGGTTTCCAGCCCTCAAAGTTACCTTGTCTAACTAAATCTTCGCCGGCAGTAATATTGCGGGCACATGCTAAAACTAATGCGGCAGTGAGATCTGCAGTCGCGTCTGTTAAAATATCGGGTGTATTTGTAACCACAATATTTTTTGATTTCGCGTATTCGATATCGATATTATTATATCCGACTGCATAATTTGCAATTACCCTGCAATTAATTAAGGAATCAATA
>JAENZU010000405.1 GCA_016841125.1 Melioribacter sp.
CCCCATACTGGAATCAACTTGAAAGAAATTCGATGCGACAAAAAGAAAGAAAAACAAAAGGACTGGATACAAAGTATTCGGTAAGTAAGGAAGATATTGGCAATGTAATTGATTACGGCGAATTTCTTGAAAAACAGTCTCTTATTTTTGATAATGTTCACGATGTAACAAAAACTAATGGATACCTCGTGATAATTACTAATAATGTATATTACAAGAGCGAGCTTTATCCGTTGGCGTTCGACACGGCGATTGCACTCACAAAGAGAGGTGAAAAAAGCTGGGTGATGAAAGATGAAAAAATTTGGCTGCAGGATGATAAGCCCCTAATTGCGTTGGGAGTTAATAATGCATGGGTCGGCAACCGTCACCACCAGTATTGTTTAATATTGCGGAAAGAGAGCGATTAGATTGCAAACATTATTCGATACCGAAAAAAATTATTACAGTGTAAGTGAAATTACATCCGAGATAAAACTGCTGCTGGAAGATTCATTTCAACAGATCAGTATTATAGGGGAGATCTCAAATTTTAAAGCTCACGTTTCGGGGCATTGGTATTTTACTCTAAAAGATTCCAATGCTCAGATAAGCTGTACCATGTGGAAAGGTTTGAACAGCTACGTCTTTTTTACACCGCAAGACGGGATGAAAGTAGTTGTTAACGGAAAAATAAGTGTTTATCCTCCTAGAGGCAGTTATCAGATTGATGTCCGTTCAATGAAAGCTGCCGGCGAAGGTGAACTTCAGGCTGCATTTGAAAGACTTAAAAGAAAACTTGCCGAAGAAGGACTTTTTGATGAGCACTACAAAAAGCCGGTTCCGTTTATGCCGAAAAAAATAGGACTGGTAACGGCAATTGGCGGAGCAGCTTTAAAGGATATGATCAATGTTGCCAACCGTAGATTCCCTTTAGTTGAGTTATTTGTAATTCCTACAAAGGTTCAAGGTGAAGGAGCTGCCAAAGAGATTGCGGAGAATATTAATAAGCTGAATGATAAAGGTGATCTCGACCTAATAATTATTGCGAGAGGCGGCGGGTCGCTAGAAGATCTTTGGGCGTTCAATGAGGAAATAGTTGCGCGTGCTATATTCGAATCCGAGTTGCCTGTAATTAGCGGTGTGGGACACGAAGTGGATTTTACCATTGCCGATTATGTGTCCGATCTAAGGGCTCCAACTCCTTCTGCCGCAATGGAATTAGCCACCCCGGATCAAGCTGAAATCTTTGCCTTTATACGTGATTTTTCCTATACTTCTACGGATAATATTTTATACACTTTGAAGGAAAAAGAAAAACAGGTGAGGAATATTTTACGCTCTCACGGATTCCGGCTGCCAGAAAGTTTAGTTAAAAATAAAATCCAATTTCTTGATAATCTTCTTTACAGAATTCAAACCAGGATGGACTCAATTCTTATTTCCAACAAAAACGAACTTAGATATTTATCAAAAACTGTTGAAAACTTTAATATTAATAATACCTTAAAGAAAGGTTTCGCGATAGTTCAACAGTCGGGCGAATATATTGAACGAGCTTCAAAATTGAATAAGGGTAAACCGGTACGTCTTAAATTTTATGATAACGAGGTAGTAATTGAGCAAAAAAAGTAATAATAAGCTTTCTTTCGAAGATTCATTAAAACGACTCGAGGAAATTTCTGATTTGCTGGAAAGTGATTCAATCGGTTTAGATGAATCGATCAAGTTATATGAAGAAGGTACAAAGCTTGCACAAGAATGTTTTGGTATATTAGATAAAGCTGAATTAAAAGTAGTCGAATTAAAATCAAAGTTGGAGAAAACTCTTAGGAATGGCGAAGAGCCTGAGGAATAATATTTTATGATAGATAAATCGAAGTATAAAATTTTATTTGGTATTGATTCACCGAAAGATGTTAAAAATCTGCCGGTTGGTGATCTCAAAATTCTCTGTAGTGAAATAAGAGAGTATATGGTTGATGTAATTTCTCAAATCGGCGGTCATTTCGGCGGCGGTTTAGGCACGGTTGAATTAACGGTTGCACTCAATCATGTGTTTGATCCTCCTCACGATAAGATAGTTTGGGATACTGGTCATCAAGCATACCCTCACAAAATTATTTCAGGAAGAAGAGACCAGCTTTGGACTATCAGAAAGTTTGACGGCATAAGCGGGTTCCTAAAAATTTCTGAAAGTGAATATGATGCTTTCGGCGCGGGGCATGCGTCAACTTCTATTTCGGCTGCGGTTGGTATGGCTGCGGCAAGCCGTATTCAAAATATTGACCGCAAAGTAATAGCGGTGATCGGGGACGGTGCAATGACGGGGGGAATGGCATATGAGGCTATGAATAATTCCGGTATTTTAAAAAGTAACTTAATAGTAGTTTTGAACGATAATCAAATGTCTATTGCCCCGAATGTTTGGCAGATTTCAAATTATTTTACCGAAATGATCTCTCACCCTGAATACAATAGGTTTAAAGGCGCTATTTGGGACTTAACCGGAAAGCTTGACCAGTTCGGCGATAGATTAAGAAAAGTTGCAGCCCGACTGCAGACGGGGATTAAATCGGTTTTGACTCCCGGCATGCTTTTCGAAGCTTTTGGGTTTAGATATTTCGGACCAGTAAATGGTCACAATGTTGGTCAATTAGTTAAGCTTTTTGATCACGTAAAAGATTTAAATGGTCCAATCTTAGTTCATGCCATAACGGAAAAAGGTAAAGGTTACAAACCGGCTGAGGGTCATGAGCAGAAACTGCATGCTTCAACGCCGTTCGATAAAATTACTGGCAAAGCTTTAAAGAAAACCGGTCCTCCGTCTTACACCTCAATTTTTGGAAATGCATTAGTTGAGATAATCAAAAAGGATAATAATGTAATCGGGATGACTGCCGCAATGCCCGACGGTACAGGTTTAGATAAATTGCAGGCCGAATGCCCGGAAAATTATTACGACGTAGGAATTGCAGAAGAACATGCTGTTACCTGCGCGGCAGGTATGGCAACACAAGGCATTGTGCCTGTGGTTGCAATTTATTCTACTTTCCTCCAAAGAGGTTTCGACCAGATCATCCATGACGTTGCACTACAGAAACTTCACGTAGTTTTTGTTTTGGACCGTGCCGGATTAGTTGGCGCTGACGGGCCAACTCACCACGGCAGTTTCGACCTTTCTTATTTAAGGATGATTCCACAAATTGTTGTAATGGCTCCCAAAGATGAATCAGAATTGCGTAATATGCTTTACACGGCAGTTTATTACAAAGGCGGACCAATTGCTATTAGATATCCGCGCGGTTCTGCGCTGGGTGTTGAACTGAAGGAGGAATTCGAATCGATACCTATTGGTAAATCAGAAACTCTTAAAAGCGGTAGTGATGTAGCAATTTTGGCAGTGGGCTCTATGGTAGATTACTCATTGCAAGCATCCGCAAAATTAGAGGAAGAAGATATCCATGCTGAAATCGTGAACATGAGATTTGTCAAACCTTTGGATGAAGAACTTCTTAGTGATATTGCTCACCGATTTGATAAAATAGTTACAGTTGAAGAGAATTCAATTGTGGGAGGATTCGGATCCGGGGTATTGGAATATTTTGCTCAAAAGCATTTTACAAAAAAAGTTCTTAATATTGGATTGCCGGACAAATTTGTTGACCACGGAACACAAACAGAACTTCACAAATTGTTGGGAATTGATCCGGAAGGTATATCTGAAAAAGTTAAGCAATTTTTAAAAGACGACGTTGGTAAAGAGGTACTTGCGTGAGCAGTAAAATTAATGTTGCGGTAATTGGTTTGGGCGGTATAGCCCAACTTGTGCATCTCCCACTTCTTTCAAAAATGAAAGATATTAATATCGCAGCCGTCTCCGAAATAAATAAAAACCGGCTGAAGAGTATCTCCGATAAATTCGGAATTAAAAATAGATTTGCAGATTATAATGAAATGATCAGCA
>JAENZU010000406.1 GCA_016841125.1 Melioribacter sp.
ATGGTCGCCGGACGGCAAATATATTGCTTTCATTTCCGATAAAACTGGTGAAGATGAAATTTACATAATAGCGCAGGATGGTTCGTCAGAACCGATGCAGCTCACAAAAGAGGGCGGATCCTATAAATTTCAGTTAATGTGGTCGCCGGATAGCAAGAAAATTCTTTTCAATGATAGAGAAGTAAATCTTAAATATGTTGATATCGACACCAAAGAAGTAACCCTTGTATTAAATTCTGATGTCGGCAGATCTTTGTGGGGTGTTTGGTCACCGGACAGTAAATGGATTGCTTTCCCCAAACCGGAATACAGAGAAGTTGGTCGAATTCATATTTATTCATTGAGTGATAAAAAAACTTACCCGGTAACAAGTGAGTGGTATCCTTCATTTAATCCGGCTTTCAGCTCCGATGGTAAATATTTAGTGTTTATTTCCTCTCGGGATTTTAATCCGACTTATAGCTGGACAGAGTGGAACCATGCTTACTCCGATATGAATGGAGTTTACCTCATTCCTCTAAGTAAAGAAACTAAATCTCCTTTTGCTCCGGAAAACGATGAGGTTAAAATTGAAACAGAAAAGGAGAAAAAGGATGATGCTAAAAAAGATGAGAAATCTGAAGTTGAAGTGAAAATCGATTTCGATAATATTATCGATAGAACAATTAAACTTCCAATAAAAGCATCAAACTACTGGGCAGCAACTGCGGTTGATGATAAAGTTTACTACATGCGCAACGGAAGCAGCGATAGTAAATCTTTACTTATGCTTTATGATCTGAAAGAAAAAGAAGAAACCGAGATTGGTGAAATTGGCGGATTTGAGATTTCATCCGACAATAAAAAAATGCTGGTCAGTTTAAGTGGAAGTTATTATATAATTCCCCTCCCAACAAAAAGTATGAGTTTAAAAGATAAAATTGATCTTTCCGGTTTAAAAATGAATTTAGACCGGAAAGCCGAGTGGAAGCAAATATTTGAGCAGGCTTGGAGACAAATGAGGGACTTTTTCTACGTACCGAATATGCACGGAGTTGATTGGGTTGCAGTAAAGAAAAAATACGACCCTCTGCTTGAGCATGTAAGTAATAGAATAGATTTATCCTACATTATCGGCGAAATGATAGGTGAACTGAATGTTGGTCACGCTTACGTTACGGGCGGAGATTACCCGAAAGCTGACCGTATAAAAACGGGATTGCTCGGTGCCGAAATTGTTCGAGACAAAGATTCAAAATTTTACCAAATTAAAAATATTTTGGAAGGACGCAATTGGGATTCAAATCTTCGTTCCCCATTAACAGAAAATGGAATAGATGCCAAAGCGGGAGATTTTATTATTTCAGTTAACGGTGTGCCTACAAACGAAATGACAAACTTTTACGCATCGTTGGTTGGTTTGGCTGATAAACAAGTTAAACTTGAACTTAACTCAAAACCTGAAAAAGAAGGCGCCAAAGAAGTAACTGTTGTTCCAATTGATGACGAAGCGGAACTCTACTATTTCGATTGGGTGCAAAATAATATTGAGAAGGTGAACAAGGCTACTGACGGAAAAGTGGGTTACATTCATGTACCCGATATGGGAAGAAAAGGTTTGAATGAATTTATGAAACACTTTTATCCGCAGTTGAATAAAAAAGCTTTAATTGTTGATGTAAGAGGCAACGGCGGCGGAAATGTTTCGCCAATGTTAATTGAACGGCTGCGACGAGAAACTGCGATGATAGATAATATGAGAAACGCGCTTCCGACTCCCGACCCGAGTGCACAGGTTACCGGACCTAAAGTATGTTTGCTGGATGAATTTTCTGCGTCAGACGGTGATCTATTTCCTTATAGATTTAAAAAACATAACATCGGTAAATTAATCGGTAAAAGAAGCTGGGGCGGCGTAGTTGGTATTTCCGGTTCCGTGCCTTACGTAGACGGCGGTTCATTGAATGTACCGGAATATGGTTCCTTCAGTACCGACGGGAAAGAATGGATTATAGAAGGCAGAGGCGTTGAGCCCGACATTGTAGTTGAAAATGATCCTGCACTGGAATACGAAGGAGTGGATCAGCAATTAAATAGAGCGATCGAAGAAATATTAAAAGAACTTGAAACCCAAGAGTTTGATGTTCCAAATACTCCACCCTATCCTATTAAAAATTAATCATATTATCCAAGCCGGTTCTTCAATTGGGAGCCGGCATTTCTATTTCTAACTCAGATGTTGCAATTTTGCCTATTTTTAAATAAATTTGACGAAACTTATTATAATTTTCATATTATTGATTTACTTTCATTTCTTTAAATCAAGTTATTGATTTAAAAGTTACATCAAGTCGCATTTTCAATTATTTAATAAAAACACAAACATTATTCTGAAATTACTCCTATTAGGAATATTAAGTAACTAAATATTAATTTATTAATTAAGAGCAGGCAGAAATGGGAATTTACCACGTCAGTAAAATTGAACTTATTGATGAATCGCACCTGATTTCGGCATTTGAGAATTGGGATCTGATCACAGAGACGGCTCATAAGGCATTTAAGCTTTTTGGCAAAGGGGGCGTAATCGATTCTTCAAAAGAAAATATGCTCTTCAAAAAGTATTTCTCTTTATTGAAAGTAAATTTAAGTCCTGCTGTAAGCAATACGGATAACGATGAAATCAGCTATTCCACATTTCTAATCCCCTGCTGGGATTTATTCAAAGATGAAAAAGAAGCCGTCCGAATGGATGGAATTCTCTACAATCTGCTCCAAAATTATAATCCCAATAAAGAATTTTACTACGCAAAAATTGATCCCCAGCTTGACACCGAAAAACTTTCGAAATTTGAGAGCGGCTCTCAGTTATTGGGGGAAAACGAGATTGGTTCAAACATTTTTATCTACAAACTTCCTCTTGAAAAAAATAAATTGGAAAAAATTGGGATAAAAGTTTTATCGGATATTATCAATAAACAGGCTGATCTTAAAACATCAAAGAAATATCATCCTTTGATCGAGAATAAAAAATTTATTGAGTTTTGGAAGTAAATTAAATCGGCTGTAAAAATTAGAATTGTACTTTACTAAAAATTTCTGCCTACTCTAACATAAAAATTATTATAGTTGATTCGGTCCCCTGCAAAATTTCTGTAAACATTTTCATATCCCAGCACAAGCATTATTTCTTTGAATTGAGTTGAGTATTCGGTTCGGATTGAACTCCAATCTAAATCGAGTCCTCTTCCATCCTGCATTCTTCCGTTTGCTACAACAGTAATTCTAGAAAGCGGATTGAACAAATATGTGATCCTTGCCGAGGCATCCTTATAATTCTGAATTTCATTTTCATCTAAAAGTTTGAATTTTCTATAACCGGCAGACAAGTAAACAAGCAGCCTTTGAAAAAAAGATTCATTCGCATCAATGTGGTAGCGCTCCGATTTATACGGCGTAATATTACTAGAATAGTCATCGTATTCGAAGCCGGCAGTGAAAATTGAATATTGAAGACGAATGCCGTAAATTTTTTGATTGAAGTATTTTAGAATATTAAATCCAACTCCCTCAACTGTGTCGAACCCGAGATCGTTATATCTAAAATAGATATCGAATAAATTATGTAGGAAATTAACGGAAGTTGAAATTCGATTTCCCGAAGCAGTAAATTTATAATCGGAGCGAAAATCAAATTCATAGTCAATTTGAATTGTCTGTCCGTTTAATATTTGACCCCCCGGAACTCTGATAATCTCAATAAACTCACCTCTTGGAATCAAAAGATAATCTAAAACTTCCTGGTAAATAATTGTTGAGGTTTCATCCGTAACAATAATCGATGAAATATTTACATTAGGATTATTAAGTAAAATCAAGTTGCCGTCTTGCAGAGATTTTTCTTCATCCAAAACAAACTGCATACTTACAGCCGATGATTTATCTTCCGACCTCCAATTATATTCA
>JAENZU010000407.1 GCA_016841125.1 Melioribacter sp.
AAGTAATAATAACGAGTTGGACAATGAAAGCGACCGTAACTATCAGTAAGATTAAATTTTTGTTCAGTTTCATTTTCATACTTTAAAATTCGTTAAAAAAGATGAGACTTGCTAAATAAGAAAACCCCCGATTTCTCGGGGGCTGTATTTGGATCTTCGATTTTACAATAAACCCCACTTAACAGAAACGCCGCCGGTAAAATTTCTTAACAGATTTTCATCGGTTCCAATCATTTCGATCGGAGAAGTATTTCTGTAAGTCCCCATTATACCTATCCACCAGTTGCCGCTTACTCTGTATTGAATTTCCATTCCAGGTTCAAACATTGCGAATGTTGTTTTATCAATTATTTCATCGGACCAGACTTTTTCTTTGCGGTAATCTTTATTGTATTGATAGAATGCTTCTCCGCTTCCGGATGCAATAGAAAGTGATAGTATCAGATCTTCATTAAGAGTGAACATTTTTTCCACAAAGACACTTCCGTAAGATGCTTTTAATCTGTAAGTGCCGTCAGTCACTAATTCGTCTGCTGATCTGTCGTGATAGAGGAATGATCCCATTATACCGACAGCCCATCCGCCGTCAAAAGTTAAAGCTGCTTTGAAATCTGCAAAACCTACTGCCTTAGATTCAAGTGAACTTACCCTTCCGTTAAATCCTAAGTAACCGCCAATCTCTACATCACTGATCTTGACTAAATATTCTCTTTCATTCTGAGCAAACATTGTTGTTAACGTAATTAAGATTGCGATTATTATTGTTCTAGTTTTCATTTTGTTTCTCCTTTATGTTTTTAGTTGAACTCAATTTTAATTTCTGGTTCAAACTTAAGGTGTAATTAAAGGGAATGAAAAAATATGATGACGAACCGGTAAATATGTAGGATGAACGTGTAGAAAATAGGAGTGAACGAACCCCCCTTGTCTTCCCCCCTTTGCCAAAGGGGGGAAGATTTAGTAAATTATTTATAAGGACATTTAACAGGTTATCTAAAAACAATAAGATTATTCACTCAAATGCATTAAAAATTAATTCAATTTCCTCCCCTTTCGCAAAGGGGAGGAGACAGGTGGGGTTCGAAGGGGAGCAAAATATGACTAAAATCTTCAATAAAAAATCGATGCAGGAAATTAGACGAAAATTAAGGAATGACATGACCTTTACGGAGAAAGTGGTGTGGTTACATATTAGGAAAAAGCAGCTTGGAGTCAGATTCCTTCGTCAGTATTCGATTGACAACTATGTGATAGATTTTTATTGCCCTGCATTAAAGCTTGCATTGGAAATTGACGGTGCTATTCACTTAGAGAGTGATGTAAAAGAAAAAGATGAGATCCGAGAAAATCATATTGCTCAGTACGGAATAAGATTTCTTAGAATTACAAACGAAGAATTGTATTCGAATCCAAATAAAACATTTCAATCAATAGAAAGAGAAATTAAAATTATTCAAAATTCGAAAAAAGTTGATCCCTCATTCCGATAATCAAAATTGGAAGAGGGATCAAAATATTATTAGTTTCTATAAAGCGGGTCTAAACCAATTGTTCCGTTCAGCTCTTTTAAGTAATCAGAACTTTTTACATGTTTAAGCATTTGATCCGTCTTGTTAAGCTTCAGTTTCAAATCCTTTTTAATTTCAACATCCAAATTATTTGTATCATCCAACGCATCTTTCAAATATTTAGAATGCCGCTGCCACAACGCAATATCCTGTAGTTGTTTATTAATTAATCTGTCTTTATACCAAGAGCTGTTTAGCAGGTAATCTCTGGTGAACATATCTCTAATTTCAGGATCTTCTATTGTCTTTCCATTAAAATTACCTTTAACCATGATATGAAGCAGAGCTTTCAGCGGAGGGCAAGCTGCCTCTACGCTTCCATCATTAAAATAACTTTGAGCAACACCTTTTTGTGCCTCTGTTATGTTCTTAACTCCATCAACAAAAACATCCAAATCCTGCTTTTCAGGTTTGAGCATTTCATCGTTCAGAACAGCATCTGGATTTTCAAAAACTCGTGCAAAAAATATTCTAACAAATTTATAAGTGATTCTATATCCAAGTCTGCTTGCAAGAATCGTCTCACCATTGTGGTTAAAGTCGTCAATTTTTTCGATATATCCGTGTTCCAATAAAAATTTCGGATCTCTTTCCTCAGTGCGCATACGCGACCAAATTTCCGGTATAAGCAAGCTCAAATCGTGATCGACTCGATAATTTGGACCAACATAGCCTGCTGCTGTAGTAAATCCGGCGTAACCTGTAAGAATAAAAGAGACGAGCGCATTGTTCAAATCGGTAACGGTGCTTAATGCGTTAAACGGACCCTTCGTTAAAGCTCCTTCCGTACCGGCTCCGGTTGTGGACGGCGACTTACCGGTAAGACTGCATGTGAAATCCATAAAGAGCTCGGGTAATTCTTGGTAATGTATCGGGTTGTAAACTGCAAGGGGTCTAGTTCCCGGTTCCGGCGGATTGTTTCTTCTGCCTGCCAAAACTGCATTCACGGGGAAGTAAACCGGTTTATCCAGCGGTACTTTTCTAAAAAATCTAGTACCTATTTCAGCGATGTATTTATCGGTCGGGTCAATTAAATCATGCCGATTCTGAAGATAGCGCATATTCTTTGAGGGCTGACCATCAACCAATCGCGGATGTGAAGATGATACAAAATATGTGCAATCCTGCTTATCCGCTACATCTTGTATCAACTGTTTTATGGGAGTAGTATATTTTTCAAAATTGATAGCATCTTCAATGATATCAACGGCATCGTTGACTTTAAGCGGCTGAAAATTAGAAATGAATGTATTCGGAGTTGCAAGATCAGCCTCTGCTTGTTTGTCGTAACCGCGATGGATAGCTTCGTCAGGTCTTTGGAAAAATCTGAATTCGCAATTCTCAACAAACTTTAGGCAAGGATTTTTAATCTCCTTAGCAAGATATTGGATCTTGCCGGCGGGAATAACAATGGAAGCTGTTATATCGTCTTCCAATTGAATTTTATTCGATGAGTGAAAATCCTGCCGAAGTTTATACGTACGCCATGCGTTATTTTTCTGCAGTCCTACGCGCAGATAACTCGCAACTAGTTTTCTATTGGCAAATTTTAATTCGTTGCCATTTTTTCCGTCAATAATATCAACCGTAAAGTGATCTCTCCAATTATTTTCCCATTCTTCCCGGTAAAATCTTTTTATAATATAGACCAATCCCTTTATGTAATATGGAATACTTCGCAGCCAATTATTGTATTCATCTTTGTATTTTGCTGATGGTGTGAGTAATTTAATAACAGATCCGAGTGATCTTTCATCACTCAATATCGGACGGCTGCTGCCCGGTTCTTTTTTTCTGTTTTTATATCGATCGAAATAATCTTTGCTCAATATTTCATCAACTAGATTCAGATCTTTATCGTAATCCGCAACAAAGAAAGGACCGTACAATATTGAATCTGAAATTGACTTTGAAATTTCAGATTTACCGCCCCCAGAAACAGTCGATGGTTTATGACAGAATGTTCCTTCGGCAACGGTTCCTATCAATCGCCAAGAGGGGAGAGAAGGATTTTTTTCCATTCTTACTTTGTATCCCGCCGGATAAATATAAGTTTTGCTCGGGTTGAGCTTTAAACTTTTTTCTTCTCCTTTAATATTCCACTTCACACTTTGCTCAATCAGATTAAAACGAGAATCTTCCGGGATGTAAATAATATTTTTATATTTCTTATCGATTCCGTAACCCTCGGGAAGAACATCCATTATATCGGAATAAAGTGAAAGATTTTCTTCGAAAGTATGATCATCTTTAGATACTTGATCATCATCGTGAAACTGGTCACCCAAACTATAACTTGGGAAAGCGATAGCACCGCCGGCGTGTTCCTCTTCAACATTTCCAATTAGGTTAGCAGCGTAACTGATCTGCGTTTTCA
>JAENZU010000408.1 GCA_016841125.1 Melioribacter sp.
CATTACGACAAAGGTACCATCATCTTCAGCTTCCGCTCCACCCTACCGAAAATCACTTTCACCTATGAGTAGATCAATTATCTTTTCGAGAGAATTATTAGCAATTTATTCGAACTTGTTCTATAATTTTCTGTATCCGTACTGGTCTTTATTACTGTTCGATAATTCAGGAAAGCCGTCTGATGTTAGGAGAATCGTATCTCCGCTGCTTAACTCTAACTCTTTAACTTCGTAAGGGAAATTTTCTATTGAACCTAAAGGCATTCCTTTAAATTCATATTCTTCAACAGAATTATTCTTTTCGTGATAAATATAAACCGGAGGCATACCGCCTGCAGACATCTTAAGTTTATTCCCGCTTATTTTGAGCATCGTAAATGACATAAGTAGTTTGTCGAAATGCATCTGCTTTATACATCTTGTCATTTCATGAAAAGTTTTCAGGATATCATTTTGATTTGAGAGACTGCTGAACAAACTCTTAATTGATGTTACCATTGTACCAGCGCGTAAACCGTGACCGGTAGCATCACCAAGCACTACAGTTAAAGTACCATCAAGATGCACGTGGAAATCATAATAATCCCCGCCAACTTCAGTGGCTGTTTTCATGTATACAGCTATATTAAGATTTGGAAGCTGGGGTATCACTTTAGGCAGCATCGAAAGTTGAAGATTCCTTGCTTCTTCCAATTCATGCGATTTACGTTCGTTCTCTTTTTCTGCTAATTGTGCACGGAGCTCAGCTTCTCTAATTTGTGCCGCTACTTTTGCCTTTGCCAGCAGCCTTCTCCTCTGAATTCTATCGATAGTAAATATTCCACCGGCAAATACTAAGAGATAAAAAATATAGGCATATGTAGTCATCCAAATTGGAGGGGTTATTGTGATGGCTAAACTCTTTGGTTGATCAACCCAAATGCCGTCGCTGTTGGTGGCTAAAACTTTTAAAGTGTATTCACCGGGATCCATATTCGTGTAGCTTACATAATTTTTATGTCCGGCGTCAATCCACTCATCGTCGTGATTTTCTAAAATGTATTTATACTGAACTCTATTGGGATCAGAAAAATCAATTGCGGCGAATTCTATTGTGAAATCATTTTGATCATATGCCAATTCAATTTGATCGAGCAATGTGATACTTTTATTTAAGATTGCGTTTTCACCAATCTCTACATTATCTTGAAATAGTTTTAATCCTACAAAAACAATGTTTGGTTTATAATCACTTAGTTTAATTTCATTTGGGTAAAACGCGTTAAATCCATTGATGCCTCCAAAATACATTTGTCCGGTAGAGGCTTTGAACGATGAATACCTATTAAAAACATAACTTTGAATTCCATCTTCTATATCATATTCTTTTACAACTTTTGTTTTGGGATTAAACTTATGCAAACCTTTATGTGTGCCAAGCCAAAGATTTTCTTCAGAATCAATTTGCATTCCTTCATAATCGCTTACCTGATCACCATTCACATCAATAATATTTTCTATTTTCAGCGAGTCACTAATCTTCAATTCCCTAAGTCCGACCGACACATCATTTATATAAAAATTTCCGGAAGCATTTTTCATAGGCTGCATAAATGTGGATATTGCTAATTTGGAAGTGAGATTTTCAAAAATTTCAGTTTCAGGATCAAAGCTAATTAAGGATGCCCTTGAATTTCCGCTCATATAATACTTACCGTCGTCAGCTTCAAATGGCAGCCAAATTTGATTATCCAGGATACTGGTCGAATCATTAGGATTATGGAGGAAATGTTTGAATGAATCTGTTGCATAACTGTAGATATTTACACCACCGCCATAAGTGGTAATAATTATTTCGCCCTGTTTCAACTCAACAATTGAACTAATACGGTTTTGCGTTACGTTTTTATTACCGGTCCCTTTTTCGTAATGTACTTTTGCACCTGTTGCCGGATTAAATCTGTGCAGAGCATCCTGATAAGTTCCAATCCAAAGATTGTCCTTGCTGTCGTAGTATAAGTATATTATTCCAATTGGATCGGTATCACTAATAAACTCTTTATAATAATTTTCGAACTTGCCGGTACGGGGATAATATTTACTTAAGCCGCCCTCATTTGTTCCAATCCAAATATTCCCATCTTTGTCCTCTGCAAAGGTATTGATAGTTGCATCTTGCAATCCGTTATCATTATTGGGGATATACTTATAATGAGTAAATTTTTGAGAGAGAGGACTCAAAAATACAATGCCGTCACCCCATGTACCAAACCACATTGAATTTGATCTATCAGTGGCAATACTGATGACAGAGTTATTACCACCGAATGATTCGGGGTCGTCTTTTTTCTTTATGTAGTTATAAAATCTATCTCCTTTTTTATTATAAAGAAGCACACCGTTATACCGGGTCCCAATCCAAAGATTTCCGGAGTGATCAAAACATAATTTGAGAAGATGTTTTCCCAAAACTTCATTGGGTCTATTCTCAGGAGTGAAGTATGATTCCCTTTTTTTTCTTAAATCATACTGTATTAGTCCGCCCTTACTTCCTCTTCCCCAAAGGTCGCCGGTTGCCATCCAAATAATATCATTATTGTCAGGATCAATAACTGCATCATTAATCAAATAATTTGGAATTTCTTCTGTTTGATCCAATTTTAATAGTGTTTCAAAAGTATAAGTTTCGGTATCAAATGCATAAAGTTGATCCGCACCAAACAATATTTTTTTACTATCTAACGGATGATGCAGGAGCCAAACTAAAATTGTGAAAGGTTTGTCACGTTCTTCATGAAAATTACCTATTTCAAATTTGTTAAACTCACCAGTAGATATATTATACTTGATTAAATTAACACCGACAATCCAAATAATGTCATCATTATTTTTATCACCTATGATGCCGTAAGCAACATTTATTCTTTCTTCTCCGGCAAGCTCAACTTTATAGATTCGTTCTGTTTTTCTATCATATCTATTTAGTCCTCCCGGAGTGGCAATCCAGATGTCATTATTCTTATCCTCATAAAATGACATTACAAAGTTATACCATAAATCCACTGAATCATTTTCTGAAGCCTCAAATGTTTTGAATGACACTCCGTCATAACGCTGCATTCCTTGCTGAGTACCGATCCACATAAATCCAAACGAATCTTCAACCATCGAATAGATCGTTCCATGAACAAGCCCATCGGATTGTTCAATCGAACTGAATTTATATTGGGGTTTCTGTGCAAATATTGATGCGGTAATAAGTACGATCAGATAAATATGTTTAATATTTTTAATAATAATTTTACTCACTTTTTATGAGGTGATCATTTAACTTTTATGACTACAAATGTTACATCATCATCAGGTTCTTTTTCACCCGACCATGATTTACCTTCACTCTTTAATTTTTCAATTATTTCTTCAGGATCTTTACCTGCTGCATTTTCAAAAACATTTCTTACCTGCTGATAACCAAACAGTTCGCCGGATTCATTCTGCATTTCAGGAAAACCATCCGAAGTAAGTAAAATGGTATCCCCGCTATTTATTTGGAATTCCTTTATCTCATAAGGGAAATTTTCAATTGTACCTAACGGCATCCCTTTAAATACATGCTCTTCAACAATATTATCATTATGTCTGTAAATAAAAACCGGGGGCATTCCGCCTGCAGACATTCTTAGTTCGCTGCCTTTAATTTTAAGCATTGTAAAACACATAAGCAGTTTATCGAAATTCATTTGCTTTATGCACCTGGTCATCTCATGAAAAGTTATTGCAATATCCTGGTGATCAGCATAACTGTTAAACAAACTTTTAACTGAAGTCACCAAGGTTCCTGCGCGTAATCCATGCCCTGTTGCATCTCCGATAACAACAGTAAGTGTGCCGTCAAATCCTAAATGAAAATCATAATAATCACCGCCGACTTCCGTTGCAGTTTTCATGTAAAC
>JAENZU010000409.1 GCA_016841125.1 Melioribacter sp.
CGGTACTCACCCGATAAATAAAATTTGAACTTTTCAGGATTACTGCCTAACGGTCCGCCGATTCCGAATAGATATCTTTGATAAGATGGATCACGGTAATCGTAGACGCCAAGAGCGTTATCGTCTCCGGGCAAATGATTATTCAGCCAAACATTATATGCCCATGCAATTTCGCTCATGGCTTTTGCTGAATCCGCTGCTGTGGCTGTTCCGCTTGAATAAATTTTACTGTGCAAAGCAGGATTTAATTGAAGAAGTACATCTTTCTGACGGTTGAGCCAATAATTATAATCCCCCCAGGTCTGCCATTCAAAATTTGATTTATCATAAATGTATTTACCGTAATGATATTGCCCCGGCGGTCTGTATTCGAATCTAACTTCACCTTTTAGTCTTGGTGAGCCTTCTTTAAGTGCTACTTTAACAACACCTGCCTGAGCGTTACCATATTCCGCCGAAAAGCCTCCGGTTATTAATTGTACCTGCTGAACTCCGAGCGGATTGACATCATATTTCCATGAGTTATTCGCTTTATCGGCGCCGCCAAAACCGGGGATGCTGGTATTCGATGTAATCTGTGTAACTCCGTTTACCTGAAACTGAACTTCGTAACTTCCTGATCCCCTGACCGAGTAATCACCTTTTTCATTCTTTTGAAAACTTGCGCTTAAGTCCAGGCTTCCTCGTAAACCCTCAATCGGAGCGGCTTTAATTTGTCTGTCATCTAAAGTGGTGGAAGATGAGGTCTGGTCTCTAACTATTTTGGGAGTTTCCGCTTTAATAACGACTTGCTCAATTTGAATCGATTCATCTTTCAAGCGAAAATTTATTTCGGTAGTTCGGTCGATGGCAACTTTAATATCTTCAACTGTTAACTTGCCGAAACCGACCATGCTTGCGGAAATTGAATATGTTCCGGGATTGACATTCAATATGGTATAATTACCGTCAAGATCGGTTGTTGTACCAACCGTTGTTCCTTCGAGATAAACATTGACCCCAATTAAAGGCTGGTTTAGTGCATCATCGTAAACCGAACCGGTTATTTTACCCTTTTGAGCAAACAAACCGGTCATTGTTATTAAAGCTATCAACAGCGCTAATTTCAATTGAGAAATCAAATTCCAGCGCCCCGATTTTATCATATCTCTAAAATGTTTGTCAATCATAAAAAGATAATTTTGAATTATTTACTTAAAATTAAGTTAAATCCAATTACAAAACAAGCTGACAAAATTCAAAATTTCATTAATAATTCTAACCTAAAACGATCTCAACTGATATTTCTTTAGAATCGAATTGATCAACATCAATAAAATTTGATTCCGATCGCATTCCATTAATTATTATTGATTCGATATTGCTGTTAACTCCTTTCGGATTCTTTACATTCACCGAGATAGTTTTACCTCTGAATTCTCTCGACACTTTAAACTCTTTCCAATGTGAGGGAATGCTTGGCTGAATGGTAATTCCTTTTAAACCGGTTTTCAAACCGAGGATATGATCCAATCCAATTCTATACATCCATACAGCGGTGCCGGTTAGCCACGAGTGACTTGCCTGATTTTCGGTTTCGTGATCGGGACTAGTTACATATTCAGCAAATACGTACGGTTCGGTTTCATACTTATCAATATTCTTTGCTGAATTCGGCGGCAGCATTTTTGAGTATATTTCGTATGCCCCATCGGCATCGTTATTTAAAATTGCAGCCATTACAAACCAAGATGATGCGTGATTAAACACAGCACCGTTCTCCTTTTTCCCCGGTACGCAGCGGCTTATCAATCCGATGTTATCTTCAACTTCGGTGTATGATGGTGAAACGATCTGCATCCCGTATGGAGTAGTAAGATATTCTTTACATGAATTCAAAGCTTTATCGGCTCTCTCTTTGGGGGCAAGTCCTGAAATTACCGACCAAGTTTGTGCATTCAAAAATATTTTACCCTGCTTGTGTTTGTTGGAACCTACCGACTCTCCGTTATCCCTAAAAGCACGAAGATACCATTCCCCATCCCAGCAATGCTCGTTAACAACCTTTTCCAATTGGCTATACGCATTCTGCCATCGCTCCAAAGCAGCGTCGTCATTACGGTGTTTCAATAGTTCAAAAGTTTTACGCAATGCATAAGCAAGAAAGAATGCACCCCAAACGGTTTCACCCTTTCCTTTGGGTCCGATATGATCAAGGGTATCGTTCCAATCACCATTCATGATTTTCGGCATTCCTCTTTCGGTTGTTGCACTGATCGCGAAATCGAGAGATCTTGCCATGTGCTCGTAAACTGTGCCTTCTCCCTCATCATAATAAGTAACTGTTTCATCAAGAATTGAAAAGTCACCAGTTTCATTAAGGTATTCAATCAACCCGAATGAAATCCACAGCGGGGTATCCGAATGATTTGTCTTTTCGCCCCATTCGGTTATCTTAAAAAAATTATGCAGAGTAGAACCATCTTTTAATTGGAAGCGCAAAGCGTTAAGCAATCTAGCTCTAACTCTATCGGGATTGACGATTACTTCACCGATGATATCCTGAAATTGATCCCGCATACCGGTACCGAATAATAGTCCGCCGTGGTAATACCCGGAGTTGCGAGCCATATCGAAAGTGACCGCCGATTGATATTTATTCCACACGTTGGACATCACATTGAATTTTTCATCCGGTGTTTCAACTTTCACTATACCAATGTAGTTATCCCAATACGAATTTAGCTCGTCAAATTTTTGATCGATAAATTTTATTTTTTTAAGTTCACCCCAATTTAATCCTTTGAACGGATCGCCTTCCTCTTTAGGGTGCACTGCCATTATAACTGCATAATCTATTGATTCACCCGGATCAATTTGGATTTTAGATTGAAGCGCAGCAACGGGATCGCCTGCTGTTATCTCGGTATTATTCATTTTTCCGGTTTCAATTGTTTCCGGATTTGCTTCCGATCTCCATCTGCCGATGAATTTATCGAGCGATCCGTCAAAACCGGAAACCGGTAATGTTTGAGTGAAAAGTAAGTTGTACTTCCAATCTATATTGGGTTGTGCCACCGACACCTTTTTATTGAGTACCCAGTATCGCCTTGTGCAGACAAGCGTTTCATGATCTTTATTAAACTTGATGTCGGTAAAGTGTTTGTCGTTCGGCTGATTGATAATGTCATTAAGCGCATTACCCATCATCAATTCTGTAAATGAATAAATCTCTAATGATTTTTTCACTTTAGATTTATTGGTCAGCTTAACGCGCCAGATTTCCGCGTTGATATCTCTCGGAACGAAATATGTGATCTCTCCTTCAATATCAGCATATTCTGTTTTGATTTTAGTGTAGCCCTGTCCATGCCGGCATTCATACATCTTATATTCTCTATCGATAGTCGGAGCCCAGCTTAATGACCAGTATTCATTAGTTTCAGCGTCTTTCACAATTACATATCTTCCCGGTCTATCCCACGGCAAACAGTTATAGCGCATTCGCGTAAGTCTATTATCTCGCGGTGTATCCAAAAAGCTGAATCCGCCGCCGGTGTGCGAGATAAGTCCACCGTAACTTTCATTCCAAATATAGTTGAACCACGGACGCGGTGTTCTGGGATCATCGATCACATACTCTCTAAAATTTTCGGAAAAATATCCATACTTATTTTCTAATACTTTTTTCATTTCTTAACTCTTAGTATAAATTTTTAGTGAAACTATTTTTTTCTTATCTGCTTTAAATTTGAATGAGCTATCATTTTCTAATTTAATTTCATTCTTTACCAGTTCTTCAAGGGTTAACATTTCTACTTTACTAACTTTGAATTCAGTCGAGATCTTGCCATTTAGATTTTTGTTTGTAGGATTATAAACACGAAGAATAAATGAATTTAGAGATCCGTCCTCAGGCTTTTTGATTGTGCTGAAAACTAATTG
>JAENZU010000410.1 GCA_016841125.1 Melioribacter sp.
AGCGGAATCGCTCGGCGAGGTTTACCTGATTAATAAAATTGCGGGTGAGATGGGAAAAATTGCACCGGTTGCAATCCGTGTTAATCCCGATGTTGATGCGCAAACTCATCCCTACATATCTACGGGGTTAGCAGAAAATAAATTTGGAATTTCATCTAAAGATGCACTTGATATGTTTGTGGAATGTTCAAAACTTCCAAACATCAAATTAACCGGAATTGATATGCATATCGGGTCACAAATAACAAAAGTTTCCCCTTTTGCAGAAGCGGTTTCAAGACTGGCTGATCTTTTCAATCAAATTAAAGCAAAAGGAATTGACCTGCAGCATTTTGATATCGGCGGTGGAATGGGAATCGTTTATAAAGACGAGCAGCCCTTCACCCCATATGAATTAGCTGAAAAGTTACTCCCAATATTTAAAACTCTGGATTGCGAAATAATGTTTGAACCCGGAAGATCGCTCACTGCAAACGGCGGTATTCTTTTAACTGAAGTTCTTTACACAAAAAAGAATTTGGAGAAAAATTTTATAGTTGTAGATGCAGCAATGACCGACTTGCTTAGACCCAGTATTTACGGTGCTTATCATCACATTCAGCCCGAAAGTTTGAATGGCACGGAAGATATAAAAGCCGATATTGTCGGTCCGGTTTGTGAGAGCGGCGACTTTTTAGGTAAAGACAGAAATATCTCGAAATGCGACCCCGGCGATTTACTTTCAATAATGTCTGCAGGAGCTTACGGAATGGCGATGGCATCGAATTATAACGCCAGAAGAAGACCGCCGGAAATAATAGTTGACGGAAATAAATATTTTTCAACAAGAAGCCGTGAATCGTTCGAACATTTACTTTTGGATGAGAAAATTGTCGACGAATTTCACAAATAAATTATGCTGACATTAACAATGTTTTCTAAAATAATTTACTAATTCATACAGAGGAAAGGATGCAGAAATTAATAATATTTTTGATACTTACTACATTCACTCTTAATGCTCAAGAAAAACGCGCCATTACGATTGATGATCTCTGGTCAATGAAAAGAATTGGAGCTTTTGATATTTCACCCGACGGCAAAACAATTGCGTTCGACTTAACTGAATACAGCATGGAGCAAAATAAAGGGAATAAAGATATTTGGCTTATTGATTCTGACGGAACAAACATGAGGGTATTTAAAAATTCGGAGGCCAATGAGGGGAGTCCCAAATTTACTCATGATGGTAAATTGAGTTATGAATTTGATAGTCAAATTTGGGTTGCCGACCTAAACGGGAAAAATGATAAAAGGGTTACAGATATTTATTCCGGGGCTTCCGGTGTAAGATGGTCGGACGATGGAAATAAATTTCTTTTCACCTCAAAAGTTTACCCCGATTGCAAAACTCAAGAATGCAATAAAAATAAAGATGAAGCAAAAGAAAATGATCCGGTAAAAGCTAGAATATTTACCGAACTGATGTATAAACATTGGAATGAATGGCGCGGTGATAAAAGAAGTCATTTATTTTTAATGGATTTGAATAAAAATGAATATTTCGATTTGAATCTTTCTAGCACATTTGATGTACCCCCCATCGCTCTCGGCAGCTCGCACGATTATGATATTTCACCCGATGGTAAAGAAGCTGCCTTTACAATGAACACCTCCGACTTTCTCGCATCGAGTACAAATAACGATCTATTCATTATTAATTTGAATGAAGTTTCGAAAGCTGCTGAAACCCCTTATAAAAAAATATCACAAAGTGAGGGGAACGATAACCAGCCTGTTTACTCACCTGATGGAAAATACATTGCATTCAGATCAATGAGCAGAGCAGGTTTTGAAGCGGATAAACAAAAGTTAATGTTATATGATCGGGAAACCGGAGAGATAAAAAATGTTTCCGGATACTTAGACATTTCAATCGGAGAAATTATTTGGTCCAAAGATTCGAAAACTATTTTCTACAACGCCGCCAATGAAATCTATGAGTCTATCTATAGTATTGATATTTCAACAGGCAAAAACGAAATTGTTTTAAAGGAAAGAGTTAACTCATCTCTCCAACTCTCCTCGGATGGAAATAAAATTTTCTTTAAACAGGAACGAAACAATCTTCCGCATGAAATTTTTTCAATCAACACTGACGGTACCGGTCTAAAACAAATCACATTTGTTAATAAAGAACTGCTTTCAAAGATTGAAATGAATGATATAGAAACATTTTGGAGTGAAGGTGCAGAAGGAGCAAAAGTCCAATCAATTTTAGTGAAGCCCCCGTTTTTTGATCCGGCAAAAAAATATCCGCTGATATTTCTAATTCACGGCGGACCGCAAGGTCATTGGAATGATGACTTTCATCATCGTTGGAACACTCAAATGTTTGCTTCGCAAGAATATGTTGTTGTTGCACCCAATCCGCGGGGAAGCACCGGCTACGGTCAAAAATTTACAGACGAAATATCAAAAGATTGGGGCGGAAAAGTCTATATCGATTTGATGAATGCGTATGATTACGCAGTTGCGAATTTTGATTTTATAGATAACAAAAATACATTCGCAGCAGGCGCATCTTACGGCGGCTATATGATCAATTGGATTGAAGGACACACCGATAGATTTAATGCGCTTGTCAGTCATGCCGGAGTGTTCAACATAACAAGTAAATATGGAGTTACCGAAGAACTCTGGTTTCCCGAATGGGAATTCGGCGGAGCGCCTTGGGAGAACAGAGAATTATACGAGAAATGGTCGCCACATATGTACGTCAAAAATTTCAAAACCCCAATGCTGGTTATTCACGGAGCAAATGATTTCCGTGTACCGGAAGGTCAGGCTTTTGAACTATTCACTGCACTACAGAAAATGGGAGTTGAAAGCAAACTTCTTTATTATCCGGATGAATACCATTTTATTGTAAAGCCTCAAAATGCAAAGTTGTGGTGGAATACTGTTTACGATTGGTTTGAGGAATTCAAAGTTAAAAACTGATCAAATAGTTTTGATATAACCGGTATTCAACAACTCTATAGTTGGAAGTTTTTTATTTTGTATTAATGATCAAAATTATTTTTGTATTAATTTCTTGCACTTTACAGATTGGCAATTAAATTCGTAAATTAGTCGGAAGATATTATTTGAACGGCAAAAGGAGTTTAAAATGAATAATGATTTTACAGATCTTGAATTTGAAGACTTTGATCATAATTACGATACGCCCGAAGAGGTTGAAGCGGACGTTGAATACATCGAAAATAATTTATGGAGCAAGGTAGAAAAATTCGGAAAGAAAATTTCATTCGCTAAAGATGTAATGGCACTTTACAAATATATGAAAGATTCAGAAGTGTCATGGTACAGAAAAGGAATTGTAGTTGGTGCGCTGGTTTACTTTTTAATTCCGGTTGATGCTATTCCGGACTTAACGCCCCTTGTCGGCTACCTCGATGATCTTGGAGTTATCACAGCCGTAATAAAATATATGGGAAGCGAGATAATGCCATATTACGGTTCAAACTAAAATGAAATATTTTTCTATTTTTCTTTCGGCTATTATGATTTCCGGCTGCGGTTCATCTAACTACCCCCCTCTCGATGTAGTGGACTATGTTGACGTTCAAAAATATCTAGGCAAGTGGTATGAAATTGCGCGCCTGCCTAACTCTTTTCAGGAGGGATGTTTCTGCACCACCGCAGAATATGAATTGATAGACGAAGAGACGATCCGGGTTATTAACCGCTGCCGCGAAGACGGATTAAATGGTGATGTTGATGAAGCATCCGGCAAAGCTTTTATTGTTGAAGGAAGCAACAATGCTAAATTACGCGTTCAATTCTTTTGGCCGTTTAAAGGTGATTATTGGATTTTAGAATTAGACCAGGATAATTACGAATACGCAATGGTGGGAACTCCAAGCCGCTAATACCTTT
>JAENZU010000411.1 GCA_016841125.1 Melioribacter sp.
AAAAGAAAGATTGGAAAAAGAACTTGATGTAGCTAGAGAAATTCAATATAAAATTTTACCGAGCAAGACTCCTAAAATCAAAAATCTCGATATATCCGCACTCTTTATCCCGGCTTTTGAAGTAGGAGGGGATTACTACGACTTTTTTGAACTTGACGAAAACCGACTCGGTTTTGTTATTGCCGATGTTTCAGGTAAGGGAATTTCGGCTGCATTTGTGATGGCTGAGGTAAAGGGGATATTCGAATCGCTCACCAAAATGATTGAAAGTCCGCGGGAACTCTTAATTTGCGCTAACGATGTTCTTAAAAAAAGTCTTGAAAAGAAAAGTTTTGTAACTGCTATATATGGGATAATTAATACGGAAACAGGAATGCTTAATTTTTCCAGAGCCGGACATTCACCCCTGCATTTAATACGAAACGGAAAAATTGAAAGGCATACTCCCTCCGGTATCGGGTTAGGTTTAGATTACGGAGGCAAGTTTTGTGAAGCCTTAATTGAGATGGAAATTAAATTGAATAATAACGATATTATCGTTCTTTATACGGACGGAATCGTCGAATCGCAAAATAAAGAGATGGAAGATTTTGGTTATAATAGGCTCGATAATATTTTAGAAAAAAATTATAATAAAAGTTTGGACGAAATATCGAACGAAGTAATGCAGTCTGTTACCGTATTTTCTCAAGACAATTCCCAGCACGACGATATTACTTTGGTTTTATTTAAGTGGAATTTTAATAACTAATTATTTGGAGTAGTTTAATGGCAGACTTCGACGTCAATGTACGTGGAGTTGGATCGGTTAATATCATTGATCTAAAAGGATACCTGGATGCACATACCGCGCCCGATCTCGAAAATGCATTCAACGGTCTAATCGAAGATCAAAAATTTAAGGTTGTTGTAAATTTTGACGACCTTAACTACATAAGCAGCGCGGGTTTGGGCGTTTTTATGGCTTATGTTGAAACTATACGGGAGAATAAAGGCGATATTAAATTTTCCAACATGAAAGAAAATGTTTACAACATTTTCGACCTTTTGGGTTTTCCAATGCTATACGAATTTTACCCTGAAGAAAATGACGCAATCAAAAAGTTTGATGAACTAGGTTAACTTTGGCTGACAAAAAACATAAATTCGAAAAAGAACTTGTTGTAAAAAGTTCTACCGATAATCTCTCTTCTATTCGGGATTTTATTCGGAACTTAGCCGATAATGCCGAAATTTCTTCTGAAACTACGGGAAAGATTATTTTGGCTGTGGATGAAGCCTGCACAAACGTTGTTAAGCATGCTTATAAATATTCCCCGGAAGGTGAAATTAAAATAAAAGTTAAAGTTGCAGGTAATAAATTTACAATTACTATTATTGACGAAGGGGCTTATTTTAATCCTGAACAAGTTCCTGAGCCTGATATTAAAGAATATCACAAACAACGAAGGGTCGGCGGCTTGGGAATGTTTTTAATGAAAAAACTTATGGATGAAGTTACTTATACTAGTCTGCCTAAACGGAAAAACCAAGTAGTTATGGTTAAGTATTTCTGATTTGTTCCGCACCGGATATTCACAATTTTAATAGATCACTTATTAAATTTTCTCCAAAATATTCGTTATTTTGTAAAACGATAAATCATCATAAAACGTTAAAAAATGAATTCTTCCAATAATATAGCAGCTCTTCAAAAACTTTCCGCACTTGTCGATTTCAGTAACCTTATCAATTCAAATTTAGAATTAGACTTTACCCTTAACAATTTACTGCTTACTTGTTTTGGAAAACTCTTTACTACAAAAGGTTTAATCGGTTTGTTTAATGAAGAGGGTAAGTTAGAAATTAAAAAATCGAAAGGGCTCCCCCCCTCCGTTTCACAGGAATTCCCGGAAGTTACGATAAGTGATTACAAGGACAATTCCGGTTTTCAAAAATTTAAAGAAAAATATAAGTTTGTTGTATGCAAAGAAATTGTCTCTTCAAGTGAAACACGAGGAGTCTTAATTTTAGGGGAGCGTCTTACAAAAGCTGAGTATGACCAAGATTCAATAGAGTTTTTGAATACGATGGTTAACATAGCTTCCACTGCAATAGAAAATGCGCTGATGGTAGATAAGCTCAAATCAGTTAACAGGGATCTTGACGGCAAAGTTAACCAACTAAGCTCTTTATTCGATCTGAGTAAAGAATTCAGCAGTATTTTAGAACTTAATATGGTGAGTAAATTATTGGTTTACTCTATTATCGGTCAGCTTCTTGTATCAAAATACGCTGTTGTAATTTTAGAAGATAACCAATTGAATATATTGGAATCGAATATCAATTTGTCAAAACTCAAAGCAGCACTTAAAACGTGCACACCGGCAAGTCTCTCTATTCCTATCAGCAGAGAGGATTTTAAAGGTGAGCACTCAGAAATTGCAGATTTAGAGATAGAACTTATTGTACCGATGATACTAAAGGGAGAGACAAAGGGAATCGTATTACTCGGCAAAAAGAAAACTAAGCAGTCATACTCAAAATCCGATATCGAATTTGTTTCATCAATTGGAAGTCTTGCGATGATTTCAATTGAGAATAGCAGACTGGTGCAGGATGCAATAGAAAAACAAAGGCTGGAAAAAGATCTTGAAATAGCCCGGAACATTCAGAAAAATTTATTGCCGAGAAAAACACCCGTTAGTGAAGTTTTTCAGATTGCAGCGTATAACCAATCGGCAAGGCAAGTCGGCGGTGATTATTACGATATAGTTAGGATTGATAAAGATAGAATTGTATTTGCAATTGCTGATGTGTCCGGAAAAGGAGTTCAAGCTGCACTATTAATGGCTAATCTTCAGGCATTCCTAAAATCGATACTACTGCAAAACTATGCCTTAGACGAAGCGTCTAACATGATAAATGACCTCGTGTCTTCAAATACAACAGACGGAAGTTTTATAACTTTTTTCTGGGGACAGCTTAATGAGAAAACAAAAGAATTGACATATGTAAATGCCGGTCATAATCCTCCGCTGCTCTGTAGAAAAGGTCAAATTACAAAACTCAAAAAAGGCGGAATGATACTCGGAGTAATGGAAACGGTTATACCATATGAATCTGAAATTGTTAAGCTTCAGTCCAAAGATGCAATTGTTCTATTTACTGATGGAATTACGGAAGCCATGGACAAACATTCAAATGAATACAGTGACGAAAGACTGGAAGCCCTTGTTTTGCAGCACTTTGAGGAAGATACTAAATCTCTTTTAGATAGAATTGTAAATAATGTAAAAATATTTACAACCGGTGCTGTTCAATCTGATGACATTACCAGTATGGTAATAAAAGTTGATTAAAATGTTCGAGAAAATTAAAACATTATATTTGAAAAGCAGACCGAAACTGTTTGTCCCTTATACCATTATTCTTGGTCTTATAGGGTTAATTAATTTTTACTTTATTTTTGTTGTAACCCCGGTGCCGAATGACGAGTGTATTTGGAAGCCCACTAAAATTTCTCGCGATAGTTCTATTTATGCATTTAGCCAGGTGAAAATTGAGGGGGTTGCTTGGGAGGCAGGAATTAGAGACGGCGACCATCTTTTAAAAATTAATTGGAAACATATTGGCACCAATGCACTGGTTGCAAATAGGCTTCTCTTAAATAGCGCATATGGTGATTCAGCGATTTATACTGTTTGGCGTGATGGGAAAATTTTTGAAACCAAATTAGAGGTTAAGAAGTTAATTCAATTCAATGCACTTGCAATGAACCTGTTATCGGTAATTTGGTTATTTGTTGCATTTGTAGTAGTTAGATCTAAACCAACCGGAGAATCGCAAGTTTTATTTTACAGAGTGGGCGCATCATTAATTTTACTTTCGATGTTCAGTTTAGAGCAGCGATTAAATGGATATAA
>JAENZU010000412.1 GCA_016841125.1 Melioribacter sp.
AACTTACTAAAAATTTTCATCCGACCGATCCGAAAGATCTGATACTCAATCAAGTTGGTTATGAATTTTTATTTGATGAACAAGTTGACAAAGCAATTGAAGCATTCACATTGAATGCTGAGATGTTCCCGGATATCGCAAACTGCTACGATAGCCTCGGTGAAGCATTGCTGGCAAAAGGTGATAAAGCTGCTGCGCTGAAAAATTATAAAAGAGCTCTAGAGTTAAATCCTAATTTACCTTCGTCACAGAATATGGTTAAGGAACTATCATCAAAATAGGAATTAAGCGTCATAGCAAGTTTACGATAAGCCAATTTACAATAACGGAAGTAACATAATCACCTGCATCATACTGAACAAAATGACCGGCATTGGGGACTGAGACTAAAGTGAAATCATTATCAATCCAATCCCAGGTGCCGTTCCAGCCGGCGGGTAATAACGCTTTGTCCTTTTTGCCAAATATTGCTAGCGTTGGGCATTGCACTAATTTTATTTCATCATTTGTCGCCGTTTTCGGTTCGATGGTTTTCTCTTCTTTATTTGGCTTCGGGAAACTTGCTTTATAAAAGTTTAACATAGCTTGTACATCAGAGTTTTTGAAAGCTTCAATGTAATAAGGTTTTGCCTCCTCATCTTTAACCCATACCGCCAGACTTTCGGGAGTCAAGTTTTCGTGTACATCTTCTTTCTGAAAATCTTCCGCATACTCGCTATTCTTTTTTTGTTGTGCGTTGTTCCTTAATTCTCTTATTAATCCAATCGGATGCGGAGTGCTTAGCACAATTAATCTCTCTACCATCTTCGGAATATTAATCGCTACCTGCCAAGCTATTGCGCCCCCCCAATCATGACCAACGATGATTGCCTTTTCATATCCGGCATCTTCGATTACGGAAACAATATCCCTCACCAGGTAGCGCATTGAGTAGTTCTCAACCCCCTCGGGTTTATCGCTTTTGTTGTAGCCGCGTAAATCAACTGCGGCTACTTTATAACTTTTTGAAAGCTCTGTCATTTGATTTCGCCAAGTATACCAAAAGTCCGGGAAGCCGTGAATCATAACTACTAAAGGACCTTCACCCAAAGTTACGTAGTGAATTTTTACTCCCTCGTTATCTGCATAATGATGTGAGACTTTATCAATTATATTTTGGCTTGGCATTTTACAATTGAAAACAAATAATAGAATTAAGAAAAATTTCTTCATTGCTGATTCCCCGGAATTAAGATTACAAGCTATTAATTATCATTCTTACCCAGACTGAATCCGGAACCAAATCACTTGACCATTGAGTGACACCATCCATTTTTATTGATGAATAATCCGAATCAGTATTCCATTGTGATTTCACCAATTCTACAGATTTATCAATCATTGCAATGTAATTTATTAAATCGGTGTGTGAGCCTGTTGTTTGATGACCCGAAATAAATATGTAGTCGTCATCTGTCTCATCAACAATATCTTGAAGAGTATTTCGAATCCCGATTACATTTCCGCCCGTGTAAACATCAGCAAAAGGATATTCATCAGGCCAATAAAGATCACTTAGGTAAACTATTTTCAAGTCATCGAAGAAAACTGCGCAATCACCATCTGTGTGCGCGTTTGGAAAATGGCGCAGCCTTACTTTTGAACTGTCGATTAGCAGATCGAGTGATTCTTGAAATGTAATTTTCGGTAAATCGGAAAATGGTCGCGCCGGGAATTCAGCTCGTGCACCCGGTTTTCCTAAACCAACTCCTATTTGCGGTGATGATAGCCGCTCCAGTACATTTTGTTGTGCGATAATAATTCCTTCCTCACCCATAAAACTGTTGCCGGAATTATGATCGGGATGCCAGTGTGTGTTGATAGTATATTTTATTTTTTTGTCGGTAATCTGCTTAAATGAATTTCTTAACCACGGATATAAGCCGGCAAAGTGAGTGTCTATTACAAGTAATTCACTTTCACCGACGTAGATTCCTATATTGGCGCCAAGTTTATTCCCATCAATAAAAACTTGCAGAAGATAAAAGTTGTCTTTTATTTTTTGGAATTTGAAATCGGGTAATTGCTGCTGTTGTGCAGAGATTAAATTTATTAACAGAAATAATAAGGTGAGTTTCTTCAACATTGTCCAACCTCGTATTAAAAAATTGTTGAGACAAAGTTGAGAAATTTTGTTTTGCTAATCGTCTGCTTTTGTGATTGACAGGTACAGAATCATAAACATTTACAGATTTACTTTTGTACACCACATTTTGGCAACATCAAGCCAGGTTTTCCCCTCGTCGAAAGTCCAGTACTGCGTCCACAAGAAAAATGAATCTGTTATTTCTGTAAAGTGATTTTGAATGTGCCGTCCCTTTGCGTTAATTCCGTCCATCACAATTTTCTCTTTATCTCCGACAGCAGTGAAGACCTCTATCTTTCTGTTATTGGTATCGAACCACGCCATATGCCATTGTTTATCCTTGGGATTATAGATCCGAATATTTGTACCGCCGCTACTTGCCGTATCAATTTCATTGGGGGAGACTTTTCCGTAAAAAATATCCTGCACCGCATTGCCGTTGAACAATTCAAACCAAACCCAGGTTGAATTTAAGGTATCGGTTTTCCAAGTGCCGTCTTGATTTCGGCTTACTCCTCTGCAGTCCCATGTACCGATTATTTCATAAAAGCTTCTGTTATCTGAATTGGCGTTACTTTTGTTTTCTTGTGCATATAAAGTAGCGGAAATATAAAGTGATAAAAAAAACAGAATTGGTATTAAATTTATTCTTCTTGTCATAGCCGGTTCTCCAGATTTTTGTTATCCGGCAATTTTACAATTTTTTGAATAAGAAATCGTCATTTAAGGTAAATTTGTTGTATAATCCTATAATTATATACTACTCAATGGAGTAATTAAATTAAATTGTGAAGAAAGAAAACTAAAATTATTTGCTTATGTGGTTAGTTCAAACCGTATCAACTTTAGCGCTGCTCTCGGCGGCAACCGGCGTATTCTTCTCCTTTATTTTTCTAAGTATCAAGGGAAACAAAGCGCTGGCAAATCGGATGCTCTCGGTTTTGCTTGTAACTTTTTCAATAAGGATTGCCGAGATTGCTTTTTATTGGACAAATTATGTTTGGGAATTCCCTCATCTATTTGATTTAAGTACTTCAATGCCCCTCTTATTTGGAGTATTAATCTTCTTCTATGTTAAGTACTCGCAAAGTGAGGAAGAAAAACTCAGTTATAAATTTTTTCTTCACCTAATTCCGTTTTTCCTCTATCTCTTATATATGATTCCGGTTTATATGCAGAGTGCTGATTATAAGTTAGCCGAACTAAGAAATATTACTTCTTCAAACCCGGTGTATGGAGTAGAGTTCTATACTTTCAGAATTTTGAAAATGATTCATATGGTTATATACGCAGTGCTGACAATGACATTGATTAATAATTTCAGCAAAAGCAATCTTAATGATCACCAAAAGAGTGAATTAAAGTGGCATAGATATCTTGTAATTGGATTTATTTTTTTCATTGTAATTACAAGTCTGCAAACATTTGGGATCGCTATATCGGGCTACGACTATATTATTGAATTAGATTCCGCACTGATGTCAACCTGCGCATTTATGATTTACGGATCAATTTATTTTACCGTTAAAAATCCGGATATATTCATCGGCTCTTTGAGGAAACTTCCGATACTAAAATATAAAAGATCCTCGCTAACCGATGAAAAAGCTCAAGAGTATGCCGGGCAGCTTTTGAAAATCATGGAAGAAGAAAAACTCTACCTCAATCCGGAATTAAAATTAAGCGATCTGGCGGATAAACTTTCAATTCAAACTCATCATGTTTCTCAAGTTATAAATGATAATCTCGGTTACAGCTTTAGTGATTTTGTTAATAAA
>JAENZU010000413.1 GCA_016841125.1 Melioribacter sp.
AATGAGGTTTCGGAATTATAGATTTGATGGCTGGACAGCAATCAGCTTTTCATCCCGAAAGCCTCTTAAACTCAATTGTCTGGTAGGTCTCCTGGCTTGTTCCATCTTTAGCGCCTTCCCACACCGGAATATTTCGGGCAGTGGCACATTGCTAAAGACTTTTTTAGGAACTTACAGTTGCGGGTACAGCTCCGGAATTTTCTATTTTTAGAATCACCGGATTCCCTTAACCGAACAATCATTGAACACTAACTTAAACAAATTATTCTGATGTGCAAAATAAAATTAACAATTCTGCAAGATTCATTGGCGTTGAAAAATTTACTTGCTAATCATTTTAGAGATCAATTCAATCTTTTCCTGCCAATACTCTTTCATTTTTTTACGGGTAGACTCATCAGCCAATTTTTCCTGATGAAAGGCTAATACAGATTTATTGTCGCCGCTATCAATCACTCTAATCTGCAGTATCGAATTACCTTCCCAATCCGGGAATTTCCATTCCATTCTTAAATGAGACATCTTCGTTAAGGTGGTAATCATATATTCAATTTTTTCTCTGCTCTCTCTTTTCTGTGCTACAGCAGTCTCGGCTTTAATCGGATCGCCGGCAATAATACTCATTCCTCTCTCACTTACGATAAATCTCCATAACTTCTTTGAGGGTATATTTAATGTTTTCCGGACTCCAACCTGCCAGCCTGAATTTTCTGTTTTCCCAATCATTTTATCTCTCTTAAATTAATCTTTCATATGGTTTAATTAATCGTAAACAAACCGCCATTCACCATCCGGCTGTCTTTTCCAAACTGTGTGAAAAATGCCGGCACTTTTTAAGGTATCGCCATTTTCATCAATACCTGTAAATTCATAAGGACCGTAAGTGTAAGCGAAATCTCCGGAAGATGAAACATCAACAAAATCGGGCTTCCATTGCAGACTTACATTATCATATTTTTCATCCGAATAATATTTCTCAATTTCTTTTTTACCTTTAATTATTTTTCCCCTGTTAAGTGCTGCATCTTCAGCGGCAAATGCAGTAAAAGCAATTTTCAAACCTTTTTCTTTCGCGAGTTCAGCAAAATCTTTTTCTGCTTGCATTACCTCACTTTTATATTGATCAATACTTTTCATTTCATCCTCTTGCTTGCATGAACTTGCTGAGAAAACCACTAAAATTAAGAGAATAATTAATAGAGTTTTCAATTAGATCCTCCCCAAATATTTTAAATATTTCCGAATATTTTACAAGTTACAAACTGAAGTGATTTATTCAAACAATTTAATTTTTGCAGCTTTAAGCAGGCAGTTAAAAATAAAATGATTTTTATGTAATTTAACGTTTATAGTTTTACGCATAATTGGAAATTCAATGCTTATGATCAACAACGAACCGCTGGATTACTGCAGAGTAAAAAAAATTTTCGATAAAGGATTCGGCTTTCTAAAAAGTTTATACTACAAAGAGCCCGTATTCTTTCATTTCAATAATGTTAAGGATCCGGCTGCTAAGGAAAAATTAGAAAAAATGAAGAGAGGTGAAGTTTATTTTTATTTCACTTCAACTTTATATAAGGGGCGGCGGCGTGTTTATAAATTATGGCTGGATATAGGAGATATTGATAAAGAACTCATCCCTCAATTTTCTGACAGAATAATTGAGGAATTTATCTCGGGTAAAACAAATCCTTTTGAGGTTGCATACGTCGTTAAACAATTGAGAAAAAACGACTATCTCAGCAAAGAAAATTTTAAAAAAATAATTTCATCACAAAAGATGATAAAAACTCCATCGATACTCAAAACGATGCTGATAGAAAATGAAACTGATAAATTAGAAAATTTGGAAGAGTCGGTCACATTGCTGGAGAACAATAAGCTGACCGCTGATGAATGGATTGAAAGTGTATTATCCATTTTCAATAATTAGAATTTTCCAAATTCGAAGTGATGAATCTATTCTTATAGAATCATAATGATCTACCCTTTTCCCGTTGGGCAGATCATTGAATTACCATTTCAATATTAATTGAGTTAATTAAAGTTTTTTCAATGCCAACTCCGCAATCTTAATTGCGATTGTTAGTTTTTCTTCCTTTGTGTTGGGGAGATCAATTTTAATACGCAGAAGTTTTTTCTTTTCTTTATCAGCCACAGTAAGTGTTGAAACTGCGGGAACCCAAACTGCTTCATCCCCTAATTTTTCCAATTCCTTATAGCCTTCGTACATGCGATCGGTGGATAAGTCAGTAGATGCAACCGATGAAATCATGACGGCAGCAGGAGATGTTTTTGTAGAATATGTGCAGGTAGAAGCAATACCCCAATTCCCCTGCTTAAATGTTTCAGTGACATCTTGATCAATTATATCACTCACTTCTTCTTTTGAAAGTGCGCAGGCGTTCTTATCACTTGCATAATTTAATGAACTCAATGAAAGTAACATTGAAAATATGATTAAAGCCAAATATGCAGCCGCATAATTAAATAATTTATTTAAGACAGCCATTTGATCCTCCCGTTTATTAATCCAATAGCAATTTAAGAGTTGATGTATTATTTAAAGTAAAAATAATAATGATTTAAACAAAACATAAATTCGATCAACAGTAAAAAAAGAAGTTGATAATAATATTCATATTGCTCTTTTCAAGTTTAGAATCAACCTTGCTATAAATTAAATTATTTTAATTGCACGTAACTTTTATAATTCAAAAACGGTCTAATATTATAAACTTCACAAAGTGTGAAAAGCAAAATATGAATGAGATGATTCATAAGATCTTCAATCCCCAAAATGAATTTTTTCTTTTAACTAAAAACGCAAAACGAATAACGCACATCGCATTATCATCACTTATTCTTCCGGTGGTATTTATTGTAATAGCGGCATTAATCACACAGTTTTTGCTGGCACCACTATATTTCGGAGATCCCTCGAAAGCCAGTAGTTCCGCACGGGAGGCATTCGGACTCTATGCACTATTCGCGCTGATAATTTTATTCATCTTCTTATGGGTCAAATTATATGAGGGGCGACCGTTTTACACAATCGGATTTACCAAACATAACGCTGCGCGAAAATATTTATTCGGATTTTTAACCGGTGTAGTTATGAATGCTTTTATTGTTGGTGTCTTGGCACTTAACGGCTGCATTGAAGTCGGTGCCGTAAATTCAGCTTCGACCGGGATTGGTGCATTGGGGGGCGTAATAGTATTTCTATTCGCCTATATCATTCAGGGAGCTTCCGAAGAGATACTTACACGGGGCTGGATGTTTCAGGTTATAGGTGCACGTTATAAGCCATGGATCGGTTTTCTAATTTCGTCGGTCTTATTTTCGTTACTCCACATGGGGAATAACGGAGCAAATATTTTTGCCGCCGTCAACATATTTTTGATTGCTGTTCTATTTTCTTTATTTGTGATGAAAGATAAAAGCATTTGGGGAGCCTGCGGTTTGCACTCCGCCTGGAACTGGACTTTGGGTAATGTGTTTGGACTTTCAGTTAGCGGCACGGGGGAAAAATCAACTTTGTTTGATTTAAATACTACCGGTAATGAATTGATAAGCGGCGGTGCGTTCGGACCTGAGGCGAGTGTTATATTGACGGGAGTGTTAGTACTAATTATATTTTTTATCAGTAGAAAAATATTTATTAACAACCGAACTAAAAAATATATTTTTCCGAATGACAATTTGGAATTCGAACACTCCACTCATACATAAATAATAAAGAGTCCGACTAATTTATCGGACTCAAAAATTTATAAATTCTAAGGTTTATAATTCGGGTATTTGAAATTATGACATCCCTGACAGAGAGGTTTCATCTCTTTATGTTCACCGTGGCATTCCATACAGGGAACATCTTTACCGTTATGAAGTTTGTT
>JAENZU010000414.1 GCA_016841125.1 Melioribacter sp.
ATTTAAAGGATATTGAAAATGAATAAAGAAATATTATTAAGGGAATTTATAAGCGAAATTTGGAATAAAAAAAATTTCGAAAGGGTTGAAAAATATGTTCATCCGGAATATACGGTTTATTTGGACACCGCAGATCCGTGGGAAGGAAAAACTCTAAATCATACCCAATTTAAAGAGCGATTGAATTTTTCATTCAACTCATTTCCGGATATGAATTTTGAAATAACATCTGCGATTCAGGAGGAAAATTATGTTGCAATAACCTGGATTTTAACAGGAACAAATCTTGGACCGATCGGAGATTATCCGGCAACTAAAAGAGAGATAAAAACAAAGGGAATGACAATTTATCATTTTAAGGACGGTCTGATTAGTGGACACACTCAAGTTTTTGATAGAATAACCGTAATGAAGCAATTAGGATTTCTGTAATAATAGAAAGAAAAGATTAAATGCGGGATGCAAACAAGAAAGCAGCTTCAAAATCTTACACTTGTCAAAGTTATAGCCGATAAAAAAAACTTTTATGAACTGTCTTAACATGTTTGCTATTTTTAATCTTTGAAATAAAAAGCATCTTTACCCGGGTAGTTTAATTTTCGTTCAGCTTTTTCATTTTATCATTACTAATATTTAACTTTTCAGCCGGACTTTTAATTTTATCTATTAAGTATAAAGAAACATGAGTGTAAATTTGAATTGTTTCCAATTTGTCAGCTAGAAATAATTTTCAATCTTTAGTTTCATTTAGAATTTTTCGATTATATCTTGTTCCTTCATTTATATTAAATTATTGTTCGCATAATAACTGTATAAATATAAAGTCACGCTATACGCAATGCGCCTGTTGGGACTTTGGCGGTCATGCAAGGCGACTGCATTTCATAAATTATTCTTGAACTGGAATTTTAAATTTGTATTTTTGTAAAATATGGCAAATAGAGCATACATAACAGCTAAAGTCCTTAAATGGGCAAGAGAATCAGCAAAAATGACTGAGGAAATTGCTGCGTCTAAAGTTGCCGTATCTAGTGAAAGGTTAAATGAATGGGAAACCGGCGAAAGTTTTCCAACAATAAGACAAGCACAGAATTTAGCAAAAGCGTATAAAAGACCTTTTGCATTATTTTTTCTTCCGGATATACCAAATGATTTCCAACCACTCAAAGATTTCAGAAAACCTGGTTCAAAGGAATTAAGTACTTCTTCCATTTTCATTATTCGTGAAATTCAGCAAAAACAAGCTTGGATTAGCGATGTGAATGAGGAAAATAATGAAAACATTGTTCCATTTGTTGGAAGATTCTCTATTAAGGATAACGCACTTAAAGTAGCTCAAGATATACTTGCTACATTAGACATTAATCCCTTAAACTATAAAACGAATAATCCGATTTTAGAGTGGATTGATAAAGCTGAATCAAATGGAATTTTTATTTCTAGAACTAGCTTTATTCATTCGCGGTTAAAATTAGATTCGAATGAAATTCAAGGTTTTGCAATTGCTGACAACTTTGCACCTTTTGTCTTCATAAATTCGGACGACTGGGATGCTCCTCAATTATTTACTTTGGTTCATGAACTGGCACACATTTGGATTGCTGAAACTGGTATATCTAATGATTTGGAGCTATCCATTAATAAAGGATGAAACTATAATCCCATTGAGCTATTTTGCAATGAAGTTGCAGCCAACTCTTTGATGCCTAAAGAATTTATTGAAAGCCTTGATAAGAAAGATTTTGATAATGCTAAAGAATTATTTAAAAATGCAAAGCCTATTGGAGTAAGTTCATTTGCTTTAATTGTTAGAGCATTAAATCTAAATATTATCTCTTTGAATTCATATAATAAACTAATAGTTGAAGCAGACTTTGAATATAATGAGTTTTTGAGGAAGGAAGCAGAGAAAAAAGCTAGACAAAAAGAAAAAACTGGAGGCCCAAATTACTTTTTATTGCAACTAAATAGAAATAGTCGATTATTTACACAAACTGTGCTAGATGCTTATCGTGGGGGGTATATTGAGCCAACTCAGGCAAGTAATTTATTGAATGTTAAGGTAAATAAGTTCCCCAAACTCGAAGCACAAATGTATAAATGAGCATAACTGACAATAAATATTGTTTAGATGCAAATGTGCTTATTCAAGCATGGCAAAAATACTATTCACCAAAGTTATGTCCAGCTTATTGGGATGTCCTTAATTCTTTTGGAGCTCAAAATAAGATTTTTATGCCTGAGATTGTCTTTGTAGAAATTGTTAGAACTGAAGATGATTTATCAAAATGGTTAAAAGCAAGCGATATTCCAATTAGAAAAATTGACGAGAATGTTACGAAATGTTTACAGGGAATTTATTCTTCTGACCCAAATCATAAATTTTTAGTTGATAATACTAAAGCTAGGTCATTAGCGGACCCTTGGGTTATAGCACATGCTATTAATGAAAATGCGATTGTTGTAACAAAGGAAGAGAAAGTTACAGCAATAAATTCAAAGAAAATCAAAATACCAAATGTGTGTGACAACATGAATGTAACTTGGATTAACGATTTTCAAATGATATCAGAATTGGGTATCAGATTTAGTTGTGAAATAGTAACTGAATAAGCACGAACTGCCAACATTTTGTTTAAGTAATGGCTACTAAATTTCAAGGGTTGTAGCCCGCTCAAACTGCGTAGAGTTTTGGCAGGAAAGTGGCACGAAATCTGCCACTACTCATACAATTTACCGTTAAAAGAAAAAAGCACGCCTTAGAAGCGCCTCAATTTGTTTACAATTTTTAATCATCAAAATAAAAAGCATCTTTACCCGGATATGCTAATTTTCTTTCGGCTTTTTCTTTCGTGAAAGTGAAATAAAAAATATTTCCATCACAGCAAAGTTTTTCATTTTGATCAAAAAGTTTAACCTTAATATCGGCAACATTTTCATCCATTTTATTTAAGGATGCGGTAAGTTTTATTTTTTTATTGCCGCAGATAACCGGACGAAGAAAATTCAATTCTATTTTCTGTGTAACTCCGGCAGTACCAATTTTTACAAACACAAACCAGCTTGCAATTTCATCGAGTAGAGTAGATTGAATTCCGCCATGGAGAATATTTTCGTAACCTGCAAATTTTAATTGAGGCTGCCAGTTAGAAATCAATTCTTCCCCATCTTCATAAAATTCCAATTGTAATCCCTCACTGTTAAATGGGGAACATCCGAAACAATTATAATTTTTTCTCTGATGAAAAGGGTTGCGAATTTTTATCACGATTTTGTCCTTCTTAAATGGATTGATACATTCGATTGAATTATCTTTATTATTAAAAATAATAAAATTCGTTAAGAGTTATTGAGAGATAGTTATGAAAAGGGCACACATAGTTTTAATTTTTATTTTTGCATTTATTTTAGCCTCATGTCAAAGTGAAATAGTATCGGACGTGAACGGGTTCACGGAACCTGAACCTCTTTCCAATGCAGAAAAAAAACTAATTCAATCCGGCAACCAACTCAGTTTTGAAATTTTTAAATCCGTCACTCAGGCTGAAACCGATAAGAATATATTTATCTCTCCTCTAAGTATTTCAATGGCTCTGGGTATGACATGCAACGGTGCAGCCGGTTCGACGAAAGACGGAATGCACATAACTCTTCAATTCGGCAATTTGACTACCCCTGAGATCAATCAATCCTATAAAAGCATAATCGATCTTTTAACTGCGCTCGATCCGAAAGTAAACATCAATTTGGCAAACTCAATTTGGGCAAACAAACACTACACCTTCATTCCCGAATTCATTCAGACCAACCAAGATTATTTTTATGCTCAAATTGAAAATGTCGATTTTGGAGATCCGCAGACAGCCGATCGAATAAACGAATGGGTTA
>JAENZU010000415.1 GCA_016841125.1 Melioribacter sp.
GAACATACCGGCGTGCAGGGTTATGTTTACATCAGCACGGAATGTTTTGCCTGTCATCCCGACGGTACTGCGGAGGGTGCGTTTAATCATACACTGTCACAATTTCCTTTGCTCGGTGCACACTTAGCCGCAAATTGTATCGATTGTCACCAAACCGGATATGCATCAACACCAAAAGAATGTGTCAGTTGCCATGAAAATTCTTTTGCCACAGCACAGAATCCGAATCACACTAGTCTGGGATTATCAAGTGACTGTGCGTCTTGCCACAATTCCGAAGCGTGGACTCCGAGTTTGTTCGAACATCAGAGTACCGGTTTTGAATTATTGGGGCAGCATACTTCAGCAATTTGTGCCGATTGTCATATTAACGGTACCGTGAATACACCAAATCAATGTATGGACTGTCATGAGGATAAATATGCCACAGCACCCGATCACCAGTCTTCAGTATACCCGACCAATTGTGATATGTGCCATAATTCAACCGCGTGGAATCAAACTACTTTTGACCATGCTCAAACAAATTTTCCGCTCAGCGGTGCACACACGAGCACAGTTTGTTCAGATTGCCATTCACAAGGTTTCACCGGAACCACAACAATTTGCGTTGATTGTCACATTGATGATTTTCAAAACAGTACTAATCCGAATCACCAATCGTTAAATATTCAAAACACATGTGAAACATGCCACAATACAGAACCCGGCTGGTCGCCCGCGCAATTTCCTGATCATAATACTGTATTTGCGTTGATTGGTGCGCATTCAGCAATATCTAACGATTGTCAATCGTGCCATAATGGAAATTACATCACCACTGCGACGGAATGTTTTGGATGCCATGAAACCGATTTCAACAGTACAATTGATCCTGATCATGCCGCAGCAAATTTTCCTGTGGAGTGTGAAAGCTGTCACACACAATCGGCCTGGATCCCGTCTACATTTGATCACGATGGACAGTATTTCCCAATTTATTCAGGTCAGCATCAAGGTGAGTGGAATAATTGTGTTGACTGCCATACGGTAGTCACAAATTTTTCATTATTTTCATGCATTGACTGCCATGAACACAACCAGTCTAGTATGAATAATGAACATCAGGGCGTTCAGAATTATAGCTACAACAGTATTGCCTGCTTCGATTGTCACCCCGATGGCGGCGATAAAATATTGATTAAAAAAAGTCAATTTGAAGAAAGATGAAAATTAGATTAATAATATTCTTACTGTTCTCAGTTTTAATCATTGCGCAGACAGAAAAAACTAAAATAACCGGAAGCATCAGTTATTTATCTTCTCAAAATGTTTATGTAAAATTTGAGGATCCGTCACTGCTTGCGGAAGGAGACACTTTATTTATGTCCACACAAAATGGATTAGTGCCCGCGGTAAAAGTGCAATATTTATCCTCAACTTCCTGCGCCGGTGAAAAACTTTTTGATGGGGAATTAAAGGTGGGGATGGAAGTTTCGGCGTTTGTAAAAATTCATGTGGTAGATGATAAACTGTCGGTAAAAGAAGAAGTTGACTTAGAAGGAGAAGTTAATCCGGTTGAATTAGAACAAAATTCCGGAAAAGCTAAAACAGAAACATCAAAAATATTTGGTCGTGCTTCAGTTTCAGCCTATTCAAATTTATCAAATCGAAAGGGGAGTAGTGATTTTCAGAGATGGCGTTATTTGCTTTCTTTAAACGGAGAGAATCTCTTCAATGAGAAAGTTAATTTTGAAAGCTATATCACTTTTTCATATAGAGCAGATGAATGGAATACCGTTTCCGATAATTTTGGAAGAGCATTAAGAATTTACAGTTTGGCTTTTAATTATCAGGTTAATGAAAGATTATCTTTTTCTGTTGGACGTAAAATTAATAAACGGATTTCCAATGTCGGGGCTTTCGACGGTGTAAATGCCGAATATATTACAGGAAGTTATTTCGGCGGATTGATACTTGGTTCCAGACCAAATTTCAGCGATTATGGATTAAATTCAAAATTATTTGAGTTCGGCGGATATTTTGGCAGAACTGATACACTTGGCTCAGGATTAATGGAAAATACCATTTCCGTAATTGAACAAACAAACAATTTTAAGACCGATAGAAGATATCTTTATTTTCAGCACACAAATAATATTATCCAAAAATTAAGTTTCTTTATTTCATCAGAAGTTGACCTTTATCAGAAGCGGCTTGGAGTGGAAGAGTCCAAATTTGATGTAACCAGCATTTATTTTATGACGAGGTATGCTCCCGAAAGATGGCTTTCACTTTCTGCCTCCTACGATGCAAGGAAAAATGTGATATATTATGAAACTTATAAAAGTTTTGCAGATAGTTTATTGGACCGTGAAACACGGCAAGGTTTTAGATTTAGACTTACATTACGCCCGATCAACTATCTTTTCGTTTCAGGAAGTTTTGGCTACAGATTTAAAGAGAATGATATTAGTGATTCTAAAAATTATGGTTTAAATATATCGTATTCCAGAATTCCAGTTTTGGATTTATCGTCAAGTATAAACTTTACCAGACTGATGACAAACTATTTAGATGGAAACATTTACGGAATAAGACTTAACAAGCAGATTACCAGAGAAATTAATTTTGGTATCCAATACAGAAAAGTAAATTATGATTTCATTTCATCTAATTACCAATTAAATCAAAATATATTTGGGGCAGATTTATCAGTAAGAGCTTTCGGAAATTTAATTCTTTCTTTGAACTATGAAGGTACTTTTGAAGAAACCAGTAGTTACGGTCGAATTTTTGCAAATGTCACAACACGGTTTTAATCAGTAATTACTCTTGTTATAAGATTATTGTTAATCCTCTCAAAATAATAATTCTCAACTTCAATCAATTCTGAAATATTAGAAATAATTTCTTTAGCAGGTTGATTATCTTTAATAAAACTTTTCTTTCTTGTTTTCTTCGTTTTATCAGCAATAACAAAAAGCGGTTTTCCAAAATGTTTGCAAATTATAGCCAATTGCAAGCTTCCAACTTTATTTACGACTGAACCATCTGCCAATATTTGGTCCGCACCAATTACAGCTGCATCGCTCAATTTGACATGCTCCGCCATCATCGCATCAGTAATAATTTTTACTTCGAACCCATAACTAGATAGATTACGGGCAAAAGTTCTTCCTTCAAATTTTGGACGTGATTCACAAACAAAAAATTTTAAGTTATAATCTGAATAATAACTAAATAAATTACGAAGAGTTGAGCTGTTCGAAAGCGTAATTATTTTCTTTTTATCACTTAAATAGGGAAGGGAATCTTTAAAAATATTTTCTATTACCTTTTTATCGGAACTCAGCTTCTTTTTCAAAAAATTTTGCAGACGCGTTTTGTCATCACAGATAGATTCTAAATGAGATAAAAAGTTTGTAATAGTAGTAAAATTATTAAAACGTTCTTTTAGGAATTCCAGCAATTCTGGATTAATATCCAGAGATTCTACATTGTAATAAAAATACTTTACAAGTGAATTAAGTAATTCTCGGCTGCCGGATTTTTTATCATTTATTATTGACTGGAGTTTTGAGTCAACTTTAAAACTCATGATGGCGAATTATCATTAAATTTAAATCCTTTAATCGGCTCTCTCAAACTCAATACCGGGCAAGGCGCTTTACGGACGACCTTTTCAGCAGTGCTCCCAAATAGTAAATGCTCAACACCTGTATGACCATGCGTTGCGATGATAATTAAATCAGCGTCAATTTCAGCAGCGGTTTCACTGATCTCAACAAAAGGATTGCCATTTTTAATTATTCTTTCAACCACAACTTCTTCGCCAATTTCTTTTTTAGAAAGTTTATCCAATTCTTCCTGCGCACGATCCTGCATATCAAGATTCATTGCCGGA
>JAENZU010000416.1 GCA_016841125.1 Melioribacter sp.
TTTATGTTCTAAGTTAATGTTTTTTGAATCAGTTTCAACTTTATCGGGATGTTTAAATGTTTCAACAATCCAAGATTCATAAATGTTTCTTTCAACAATTACATTTTCCGCATGCTTGGAAAGTTTAAATAGTCTCATAAATTTTAATATAAAATTCTTTTGATATTTGAATTATATTAATTGAAAAGTCAAACAATCTATTTCCTAATCCTTCATCCATCTTCAACTTTTATCATTTAACAATTATCATTTATCATTGTGGTTGATTAGTGTTAATTCGTGAATTTAGCGGCATTCTTTTCCACATACATCCATACATGCGTGTTAATACAAAATTTCAACTTTCTTGGCTTCGAGCTGTGAGTATTGGGCTGTGAGTAAACAGAGCATAGAAAAATAAAGGCCGCCAAAAGGACCCGCCACAAAACTGGCGGGTAAATAGCGGGTAACCTGAAAAATCTTTGGCTAAAATTGGATTAAAGCTTCATGGCTTTTTAGTCCAAATTAACAGATTGTAAATTTTTATACTTCCTCTCTTTTTAAGACTTGCCCGCCGCTTTACTTTGGCAAGGCGGGGAGGATTGAGGTGAGTTGCTTTAATTATTTTTATATGCATGATCATTCAATAATTTTTCATTCATACAATCTTTTCACATACATCCATACAATTTGTCCGCATCAATCTTAAGGCATTCTTGGTTTTGAGTGATGAGTAATGAGTCCCGCCCGAGGCGGGCGAGTGTGAGTAAAAAGATTAAAAGCTAAACCACAAAGATACACAAAGTATGCTCAAAGTTACACTAGGCTGGTTTTCTCTGCGTTCTCTGTTCCTTCTTTGTGATTCGAACAATATTTTCGACTTACTCTGTGGTTAATCTTTTACTTCCTGACACGTTAAATGCAAAGCTATTTAACTGTGTCCATTCAATCAATCTTTCTGACATTTTTCGAAGATAGAATTAAGCCCATGTTGGATAAGCCTAGAATTCAAGAAATCATAATTAATAAGATTATTTGAATTTTTCAGTATTCCTCTGATATCCTCCAGATGTTTATTGGCATTTCCTTCTTCATAAAACATAAGTTTTTTCAATATGACATATTCAACCGGTGCTATGTATAGATCGGAATTCATAAATTCGATTTTATTTCTATTCTCAAGAGCCCAGATTTGCAGCTCGTCTTTTCCAAGCAAATAGCAATCTGCTTTAAACCCGCTTTCGTGATGGATGATATTGAAATGGCCGCGAGTCTCTCTCTTTATTTCATCAACTAATATATCTTTCGGCGGCAAGTAGAATTCCTCAGCTGGAAACGTTTGGGAGAGTATATCTATTTGATGTAACGCAAGGTTTAATACGAGATCAATATCATGTGTCAAGCGCGGTTCACCATAAACAATAGCAGCAACAGAACCGGTAATAAAATAGTCTATTTTTCGGTTATTAAGAGGCTCAGTAAAAATTTGGAAAAGATTAAGTTCTTGCATTTCTAAAGATCTGATCTACTTTTTCTGTAATCTGTTTTTCAGATAGTTCCGGATGAAATTTGCGCAGGGCTGCTCTTTTTAACTCTTTAGCGGCTAAATAGAGATTTAGTGCTTGAGTTAGTTTTTCTTGGGGACTGTATTTTCTTGTATATAACATCTAGTTGACTGTTTTCAGTTTAAAAGTACTCAGTGTGCAGTTATCAGTTAAAAAATAGAATCACAAAGTATGCTCAAAGTTACACTAAGCTGGTACTCTCTGTGGCCTCTGTGCCTTCTTAGTGTTAACAACAATTTTTTCTACTTACTCTGTGGTTAATCTTTTACTTTCCACTTTGATTTTGAGTCCCGTCAGAGACGGGCAAGTTTATCCTTTGGCTTTACGTTAAGGGCTAAATGCTAATTGTTCTTAGTTCTTAGTTACCCTTCACCCTTAACCTTTTAACTTGTAACATCCGTCATTTCATGCATACATTCTAACACTAACTTTGCACTTAGCTGCTCAAAATTTGACTCCTTTGTGCTCTTTGCGGTTCTTTGTGGGCTCTGTGAGAAATTCTTTTCAGTTTTGATTTTTAATCTAAGAGCTAACGGCTAAAAGCTAATAGCTAAACGCTAACGGCTAATAGGTTTTTTGTTCTTGGTCCCGCCAGAGGCGGGTAAATCTTTGTTCTTGGTTTTCTGTTTCCCTTCTCCGGCTTCCGTTCTCCGAATATCGTTTTTCGTTTCACGTTTTTCTTTTTTCATTGAAAATTCAACACTCGTCACCCCCGCCCATTCCGCTTGCCCCGCGAAATCCGCAGGTTATTTCTGCGGGGTCATTCCTCGTTCCTAAAGTATTCCAGCAGCTTCACTATCTCCTCATCCGAAAGGATATCCTCCTTCTCCGCATCCAATGAATTCTTCAGTTTACTGAATGCACTGTTCAAAACCAGATCATCGGTATTGATACTTTCCGGCAGCTTGAACTTACCGCTTAATATTCTTTTAGCCTCTTCCGCAAACCGCTTCCCCTTCTCAATTTTCAACTTGCCTCGTTCTTTGGCGATCACCTTGAGCATTTTATCTCTAAAGCTTTCAGCGTCAATTCCGGCATCTTTCAAATACTGCCGGTTCTCTTCAACATCCTCTCTCTTAAAATCGAGGTAAAAATTAACTAAATTATGAATCTCTATTTTCTCCATCGGCCACCCCTGGGTAATTATATTTGTTCAAAGCTTTTTTAATTTTATTCCTAAGCCTTTTCTTATACTTGTTGATCTCATCGGGCGTTCTATTATATTCTTCCGCTATATCCATTGTCTGCTTCCCGCTGAGAATCTCCATGTAAACAAGCGAACACTCTATATCATCATCTATCTCTTCCCGTATTATGCTTCTTAACTCTTTTCTTTCCTCTAACTGCAGTATCTCTTCTAATGTTAAATGTTGATTTTTATCAAGGAACTGGATCTCTTCGCCGTCGTTATCATAATTATACTCCGGCATTGCAAATTCTTTTTTATTTGTTGTTCTTAGATTTAAAATATACCACCTGATCCGTTTCTTCATGTTGATATTAATATCAGGGTACTTTTCCATATCCCAAGTGTAATCGCCGGATAAAAACTTAAGAATAATCTCTCTTACAACATCTTCAGCAGTGTGATGTCTTGCTCTTTTACCTTTTAGATACCAATCTAATAAGCAATCTGTATATCTGAGCCAATACTCGTAATGTCCCGCGTCCTCATCTTTGAACGCTTTTTCAAATGCCTCATTAACTTTTTCTAAATTATCCATTCGCCCTCTTAATTAATATTTACCACGTGTTTCATTAATACCAAGTTACCTCCCCTTTTTACCATTCGGAACAAAAATTTATTTTATAGTAATTCTGCTTCCTTTCGTGGTATTTAAATTAAACATTTGAACTATACAAATTGCATTTGATATGATGAATACATGTAAAAAAATAGAACTTTTAATTATTTCGAATTTAATGATAACTCAACCCCCTAACCCCCTTCTCTTGGCAAGATTTACCCGCCGTTTTGTTGGGCGGAGAAGGGGGAACAAAAGGGGATGAGTTCTTAAATGCTATGACAGCATCAAACCCGGAAATATCGAAACTTAAAAATGCTTTATCTTTCGGCAGTCTTTCGTCCTTCTTTCGGACTCACAGACCCGCTGTCTTAATTACTATTTGTGATCCGCAAAACAAATCACCTCCGTGTTCTTTTTAGGTTCCCGCTTGTCTGCCGCAGGCAGACTTTTGCGGGAATGACAACATGAGAATTAAAAGGGTCATGTCATACTGAGCGGACTTGCCCCGACTCTGTCGGGGGTCGAAGTATATCGGCTTCTTAGTTTCCCGCTGTCGCGGGACCCATAACCCAAAACACATAACCCATAACT
>JAENZU010000417.1 GCA_016841125.1 Melioribacter sp.
CCTAAAAATTTCTCCAATAAAGATAAGGTTTTATGAGGAGCTAAACGACTTTCTACCAAATGAAAAGAGGAAAGTCAGATTTGAAGAAAATTTGCCCGGGCGCGTTTCAATCAAAGATTTTATTGAAAGTTTAGGAGTTCCGCATACGGAGATCGATCTAATTTTAGTTAACAGTAAGTTGGTAGATTTTAGTTATATTTTGAATGATGGTGATGATATTTCGGTTTACCCGGAATTTGAATCGATGGATATTTCGAAAGTTCAGAAATTGAGACCGAAACCGCTGCGTGATCCGAAGTTCATTTTAGATGTTCACCTCGGCAAACTAGCAAAATTTATGAGAATTTTAGGTTTCGATACTCTTTACGAAACGAATTACGAAGATGATGAAATTGTAAAAATATCTCTAGATGAGAAACGTACAATCCTAACCCGCGATTTGGGAATACTAAAACGGGGAGCTGTTACTCACGGTTATTTTGCGAGAAATACAGATCCCGAAAAACAGATTTTGGAAATTCTTAACCTTTTCAGCTCGATAGAAAAATTAAAATGTTTAGCCGATGACTTGAATGCAATTCCAAAATTGTTGAGATTAGTAAATCAAAGATTTTAGATAGAATACCGCCGAAGGTAAATAAATATTACAATGAATTTTTCTTCTGTGAAAAATGCGATAAAGTTTATTGGAAAGGTTCGCATTACGAAAAAATGAAATCGATCCTCTCCGGATTATTAAACGATAAAGGAAAATAAATGAAAAAGTTTGTTCTGCTAACCGCATTAATTTTAATCATTGTTTCATGCTCGGAAAAATTTGAAATAATCGATAAACCAATTTCTTTCAGCAATGAAAGAATTGAGTTGACAAAGGAGTACATTCAAAATCATTACGGATTAGAAGTTGAAAATATAGAGATTGATCCGAAAATAATTGTACTCCATTGGACAGCGATTAATAATTTTGATTCATGTTATGTTTTATTCAACAGGGAAAAATTGGAAGGGGACAGACCCGATTTAGCAAATGCTGGAAATGTTAATGTATCAGTTCCGTTTTTAGTTGATCAGAGCGGGGATGTTTATAGACTCATGCCCGAAAATTGGATGGGGCGTCACTGCATCGGAATAAATTATAATTCAATTGGTGTTGAAAATGTGGGCGGTGCAAAAAATATTGATAATCTCACAGATGAACAGATTGAAGCAAATATTAATTTGGTGCGGTATCTTAAAAATAAATATCCGCAAATTGAATATTTAATTGGGCATTATGAGTATACAGAATTTGAGGGACATCCGCTTTGGCTGGAAATAGACCCGAATTACAGAACCAAAAAAACAGATCCCGGTGAAAGATTTATGAACGCAGTACGCGAAGGCGTAAAAGACCTCAATCTAAAAGGTGCTGCTGAAATTGAAAAAGAAAAAACGGCACTCTAAATATTTGAAATTTTAAGGCAGGAGGTTATCTCATAGGTCGAAATTTTTATGTAAAACGGGAATCCAAAATACTGAAAACAAGATAGATGAGACTGTCTCAAAAGGCTTCTTTAGCATTAACCCACGTTTTCAAACGTGGGAATACGAGCGAAAAACACAACTTTTAATAACCGTTTTAACGGTTTTTATACTTCCAAGACAGCCTCTTGACAACTTAGCTTTTCTGACTTATGAGAAAACCCCATGATAATCAATAAATAATTTTTGGAACTTGCACACGGGCAAATGAATCTAACGCAATAGATAATTATCAAATAAATAAATGTGACTTTTAAATTGGATTAAACTTCATCAGTTACAATTTTGTTTAATTCATAACAAATATAACTTGGAAAAATTGAATGTGGTATAGATTAGTACTTCTGATAGTAATACTTCTGGTTACAGAATTTTATTTTATACGTAAAGTGCGTAAATCAATTTTAGAAGTTTTCCCAGCAGTTAATAGGAGAAAACTAAAACTTGGCACTACTTTATTTCTTATAATTTTTAACCTTTACCCCGTTGGCGCTTTACTCTACGGAATTTATATATTGATCAGCGGAAATGTGGATGCCATTCCTCCACTAAATGTTTTCATCGATTATATTTTCATTTATCCATTTTGGACCGGCGTACTTTTGATGGTTCAAACAATAATTTTCTTTTTGATAATTGATGTGCTTCGCGTGGTATTATATCCTATTTACAAAAATAAATTCAAAGATAAGATTCGTGTTTGGCAGGCGAGAGTTTCTTTAATTCTCGTAATCTTGTTTGCAGTTTATATTCCTATTAGAATTATCTATGATTTCAATAGTGTAAATGTGCAAGAATTTGTTTATGAAAAAGAGAATCTCCCTTCGGAGTTAGAGGGCTTTAAGATTGCCTTAGGTTCCGATATTCAGGCTGATAGATACACAAACGCTGCCAGGCTTCAGAATTTTGTAGATAAAGTAAATGAAGCCAATCCCGATCTAATTTTAATTGCCGGTGATATTATAACCAACACTCCAAATTTTATTAATACCGGTGCTGAATATGTTGGTAAGCTTAAAGCGGAATATGGAGTTTACTCTTGCATCGGTGATCATGATAATTGGGCTTACCGTTCAGATAATGCCAGGTCTTTAAGGGAAATAAAAGAAGCGCTTGCCAAAAAAGATGTTCAGATGATTGATGATCAGAATAGAATAATTGATGTTGACAGCACTGAAATCGGGATTACATTTATAACCCATACTTATGCAAGAAGATCAAAAGGGGAGCAAATTCAGCCGCTTTCGCAAAATTTGAATGGTGCCGATCTAAAAATATTATTAACTCATCAGCCGCAGAAGTTTTTAATTAACTTAGCAAAACAAAATAATTACGATCTTTTCTTTGCAGGTCACACTCACGGCGGACAATTAACTTTTATTTTCCCGTTCGTTAAAATTACCCCAACGATTATCGAAACCCCATACGTAAAAGGGAGTTTTATGTTTGATGATATGATGGCTGTTGTTACAGGCGGACTTGGAATGTCGCTCGTTCCAATGCGTTATAACTCAACACCGGAAATTAGCATTATTAAGTTAATGCCGAAAAACACTAAAATAGATCAATCAATCGCAGCCGAGTAAAGATCCGCATATATTAGGGTAGGGCGGCTTGCCGGAGATAATTTGTTGAATCAGAAATTGTTTGTTTTCACTAATAAATTTATCCGCTGTATTTTCCATTTCGAAAGGAAGTGATTTTGCGTAATGATCTAAAAATGTTATTACTTCATCTCTGCTAAGCCCGTTTTGTGCATACCAATGCGAATTGAGATCACGGATAAATAATTTACAAATTACACATTCGGATTTTATAGTATCATCCACATATTCAGTTTCGTCAACAACCAGCCCTTCGCCGTTTTTCACTTTATCGAAAATAAACGACAGGTTTATCAGTACTGAAATAATTAGAAAGAAAGTGATCAGAAATATTGTTTGTTTCATAATACCAAAGATTTTTATTGCCGACTGTAAACTACAAATAAATATTAAATTAAAAAGCATTCTGTTTAAACCGGAAGAGCCGCACGTGGGAGTGCGGCTCGGAGGAGTACGTAAGGGTATATGAGGGAAAAATTTTATCTTCTTGGTCTTACGCCGTATTGTGAAAAGTGACTTAATTTCGCATTCTTAACTTTTAATGAATGACCGCTAACCGAAGCGGATAGATCTTCATAATCTACGATTTCGGTCGATCCGTCGGGTGCTCCGTAAACATAAGTGAAATCTGTATTTTCAGGTAATTCAACACCGGTAAGGGTATAAGAGAAAAGAAGAGGCTGATTGAAGACACCCGAAGGACCGAAACTTGTATATGCGTTCTGATCATCTAAAGTAAATGTAATTTCTTTTTGT
>JAENZU010000418.1 GCA_016841125.1 Melioribacter sp.
TATTTCGGACTTACTAAAGTTGCCAGCCTATCTGAAGAAGTTAAAAACCCGGAAAAGAATTTGCCCCGCGGAATCATGCTTGCCTTAGGCATAGCCTTGATAATTTATGTCCTCGGAAATATGATAATGATTGGCGTAATTCCGATGGAAATTCTTGCAGGTAATTTAACTCCTGTTGCGACTGCGGCGGAGTATTTTTTCGGTAAAACCGGTTCTATATTGCTTTCGGCCGCCGCAATATTTGCATTTATTTCTGTTGCTAATGCTGGTACGTTAAGTGCATCCCGCTATCCATTTGCAATGAGCCGCGATCATATGATGCCTTCGATATTCAGGAAGTTGAATAGTAAAGATATTCCAATTAACTCTATCATATTTACAGTCTCAGTAATCGTTCTGTTTCTGCTGACATTGAATCCGACGCGTATCGCGAAACTAGCAAGCGCTTTTCAATTGCTGATGTTCGCACTTGTATGCTTTGCTGTAATTATAATGAGGGAAAGTAAAATTGATTCTTACGATCCCGGGTATAAGTCGCCCCTCTATCCGTGGATGCAGATCATCGGTATAATTACACCATTATTTTTAATAGTTGAAATGGGAGTGCTGCCAATTTTCTTTTCATTTGGGCTTGTATTATTAGGACTATTATGGTATAAGTATTATGTTAAAAACCGAGTATCACGTAAGGGTGCCATTTATCATTTATTCGCACGGCTTGGTCAATCCCGCTTTAATGCTTTGGATGTTGAACTTCGGAGCATTTTAAAAGAGAAAGGCTCGCGGAAAGGCGATCAGTTTGAAGAGATTGTTTTGAGCAGTTATGTTTTAAATTTTAAAGAGAAAAACACATTTGAAGAAATAACTAAAATAGCTTCCGAGTATTTTGCAAAAAATTCGTCTAAATCTGCAGAAGAAATCGAGAAGCAATTTTTAGAAGGTACACGAATTGGCGCTACCCCCGTTACACACGGTATTGCACTCCCTCATCTGCGAATATCCGGAATGAATGATCCTCTTCTTTTATTAGCAAGGGGGGAAAGTGGGATTCATATAAAATTCAACAATCCTCTAACAGATGAGAATGAGGAAGAAGCAGATGTTAACGCTGTATTTTATTTAGTTAGTCCTGAAAGCAATCCGACCCAGCATCTTAGGCACTTAGCTCAAATTGCAGGAAGAGTAGACGAAGATTCTTTTATGGTTGACTGGCTTAACGCATCCGATGAGCAGGAAATTCGAGAGTCGTTGCTGCACGATGAAAGATGGCTTTCACTAGGAATTGAAAAGACTAATAAAACTTCTGTTTTAATTGGCAAAGAATTGAAAGAAATAAAATTTCCTGAAGATTCACTTGTTGCGCTGGTGAAAAGAGACGGCAGCACTATTGTTCCCAAAGGAGATACAGTATTAATTCAAGGCGATCGGTTAACGATAATAGGTAATCCCTTGGCAATTAAAAAAATTGAAGAAAGTTACATGTAAAACGAAAGGAATATTATGGCAGACACAAATCATGAATTGTTTCAAAAAAAGATAAAAGTAAGAGAAATAAAATTAGAAGACTATGATGCTATCGTTCAACTACAATTAAAATGTTTTCCAGATATGCTGCCCTGGTCGAAGGAGCAGATCAAAAGTCAGCTTGAAATTTTCCCCGAGGGACAACTTTGCATTGATTACCGCGGAAAAATTATAGCATCATCGTCGAGTTTGATTATCGATACCGATCTTTATTCAGATGAGCATAGCTGGTACAAGATAAGTGATAAAGGGTATATCACCAATCACGATCCCGAAGGCGATTCACTTTATGGGATTGAGATTATGGTGCATCCTAAATATAGAGGCATGAAACTGGCACGGCGGTTATATGATGCAAGGAAGAAAATATGCCGCGAAAATAATTTAAGAGGAATTATAATCGGCGGTCGCATTCCGGAGTTTAAAAATCATAAAGATAAGTTGAGCGTTGAGGAATTTGTAGATAGGGTGATGATGAAAGCAATTTACGATCCTGTTCTTACAGCGCAGTTAGCAAACGGTTTTGTACTCAAACGGTTGATTCCCGAATATCTTACCTCTGATAAAGAATCAGGCGGATACGCAACTTTGCTAGAGTGGACCAATATTCACTATTCGCCTGCGCCGAATAAAAAGTATTATTCATCGAGACCCGTTCGTATTTGTGCGGTGCAATATAGAATGCGTAAGATCGACAGCTTCGAAGATTTTGCTAAACAATGTGAGTACTTTGTTGATGTCGCTTCCGGTTATAAGGCAGATTTTATTCTCTTCCCGGAATTATTGACGTTGCAAATGCTTTCTTTTTTCGAAACTAAACGCCCAGGTAAATCTGCACGCGAACTTGCAACATACACCCCTCAGTACCTCGATCTTTTTTTGAATCTGGCGGTAAAATATAACATTAACATAATCGGCGGATCACATTTTATTTTAGAAGATGAACGACTTTTTAATGTTGCCTTTTTATTCAAGAGAAACGGTGAAATAAATAAACAATATAAACTTCACATTACACCAAACGAACGTAAATGGTGGGGAGTTGAACCCGGAAATTCAGTTGAAGTTTTTGATACGGATGTCGGTAGAATTTCTATTCAAATTTGTTACGATGTTGAATTCCCGGAATTAAGCAGGCTGGCTGTTGAGAAAGGTGCACAAATAATTTTTGTTCCATTCTGTACCGATGAAAGAAAAGGTTATATGCGCGTTAGATACTGTGCTCAAGCCAGGTGTATTGAAAATCAAGTTTATGTTGCCATTGCGGGAAACGTGGGTAATTTACCCGAGGTTGAAAATATGGATATTCAATATGCGCAGTCGGGAATATTTACTCCGTCCGATTTTACATTTGCAAGAGATGGTGTTGCGGCCGAGTGCACGCCCAATGTTGAAACCGTTGTAATTCATGATGTAGATCTCGAAGAATTAAAAAGAGCAAGAATATCCGGCACAACATTGAATTGGCAGGATAGGAGATTGGATATGTATGAAGTTGTGGATAAAATGAAAAAATAATTTCAGGTTATCATCTTATGAAAAGTTCATAAATCGAAATAAATATTTCAATCACAATGAGCGCTACGATGTACCACTCTACACGCAGCGCTCTTTTTGTCTGCAGTAAATCTAAAACGGTTTCAGCCGTTCGATAAATCAGTTCAACTTTTCTTTCGATTGCGGTATGCCTTTCTCTTATTTCGTATTCGTCCTCCAATCTTAAATAAAATCTTTCCAGTTCCGGGGACTCCCATAAAAGTTCGGGTTTATCAATTGCTTCAACTCTGCCGACCATTTTATGCAGATTTAATAAGGCATCTCCAATATGATGAATTAATCCCTTTACATTTATTCCCAGCTTTCTTTTCTGCTTTAAATTTTCTGCTATCGGTTCAATATTGTCGAAGGTGGTCAGCACTTTTGTTTCGTAGTAGCCGAGAACAACACTCTTAGCAAGTACTTCGGCAATTAGCTGCAAATTTTTTAACTCTGCCGAATTCAGATAAATTTTTGTTCCTAACATCCCTTCTTTCTGGTCACTTCCAATAATCAAATCCACTTCTTCCGATTCTGCTGTTTCAAACGGCTGAACGCAGAACCTTTTAATTTTTTCTAGAAATTCAATCTCCATCATCGGTGAAACATTGAACAGAACTATTACCCCGTAACGAAAAACAACCGTGTAAGATTCTTTAGCTAACTCAAAGATCAGCGGTGATACCCCTAAAAGATTAGTAGTTTCTAACGAACGTGTGTCGATTCTATCAGCAATAAACAAAGCTCTTGCTTTGAATTCTTTTTCCGATATCATTTATTACCTTAAAATTTGTTTACTAAGATAATAATTTCATTTGTT
>JAENZU010000419.1 GCA_016841125.1 Melioribacter sp.
AAATATTCCGATATCACAAATGAAGTGGGGAGGTAAGTCAACACAACTTTATGTTTACCGGCTGGAACTACAACGCCTCTATATCCGTGATTTATTCTATATATTTTCGTTTCGCTGCCATCAATTTCAGCCGACCATCCTTTGGGATAATAAGTATCCCCAATGAATAATAGATTATTACCTGAAGCGGATACCTCAATTTCAATTCTTTCATCTTCATATTTTGTGATAGAAGCAAAGGCTGAAGAGTCCGGTTTATCAACTGCTAACTCATCATCATTAATGAATGCAACTTTCTCGGGATCAAATTGATTGGCGGCGACCATATTTAAGAAATCAATTGATTCAGCTTTTGCAAGGCTGTCAACCAGAAAAGCCCGCGGCAGTGCAGATCTGTTTTCATAAATTAAACTTTTGTCTAATTGCTTTACCAGCTCTAAATTAAATCCGGGCTGACTGAAAGGTTTATCCGAAATAATGTATTTCACATTCAGCATATTCCAGAGAGTATTATTCACCGGTCCAACTACATCAATAAAATCTTGATATGTCCTGGGTTTAATGGAGGAATAACCGTAGAAATCCTGTAATGAAAAATAGGCATTGTAATTCGAATTTTGATTTATTGACCCTAGTGAACCGTCTTGTTTAATGTTAAATATTCGATAGGGTTCCTGTAGATTTTGACTTTTCAAATATTGAACGTATCCTGGTGCGTTGAATAAATCTTCAACAGAAGCAGTCTCTTGAAATTTTGCGCCTCTGTCATTTATCCTAATTAAGTCGAACATAGATAGAACAATAATGCCTAATATCATTGCATCGGCTGCAACTTTTCTTTTGATGAAAGCATAAGCTATCCAAAATGCAGCAGCGCTCAAAACGAAAGCAAAATAAACATCCGATATAAACATCTCTGCCATGTAGTCTTTCAAAGCGTTAAACTGCTGTGCCATTTGAGGTCTGGTTGTCTGCAAAAGAGCGGTATAATCAGTAACTCTGGAGCTAAACCACCCGGTGATAGCGCTGTTCAGTATGAGTGAAACAACAAACAAACCGGAAAGAGCATACGCCGAGTATTTAATTATATTTTCAAGGTGATTATTACTTTCCTTCCTTAGTTCTATTATTCTTTTTATTCCAAGCGCTGCAAGTACAGGAAGGCTTAATTGAACGAGTACCAAAATCATAGATGGAACTCTAAACTTATTGAAGAAGGGGAAAAAGTTGAACATGAGATCATAAACAACCGGGAATGTTCTGCCGAATGAGACAAGCAATGATAATACTATTAATATTGGTAGATACTGGACGTAAGGATTCTTCCGATTGGAATATATGCCGACCAGTGCAAGGACGAACACAATCACGCCCATGTACATTGCAACATCTACAAACGGCATTTGACCGAAGTAAGTATTTACCTCTACTTCTTGATTTTTTGTAAGCGGTCCTTTGTAAGTTGAACTGCCGAAGCCATAGAATGAGGGGAATACAAAGGTCATTACTTCTCCGGGAGAAAATGACCAGTTTGTTGCATATTGATAAAATTCGGTATCGCTTTTTTGCGACTCCGTACCCTTTACTTTGTCCAGTATACTTTCTGATCCCCTTGTTGAATAAGGATTGTATTCATATATCTGTGTGAGGTTATCTGATTGTATTGCAAGTGCAATTAAAAAGGCTCCGGCAAAAGTTGCCAGAGATTTGAACATCTGCTTGGTGAAAACAGAATCTTTTTGGATTAATGATCTTATAATAAAGTACGCAAAGTATATCCCGATAGATAATAGTGTATAGAAAATTATTTGAACGTGCCAGCCGAGAAAAGATAAATGTGTTACTATAATTAGCAGTGCAAAATCTCTTAGAGTAATTTTATATTGAAATTTTAAAAGCATTAAAAATATCAGCGGATAAAACGCAAGCGCTGTAAGCTTGGTAACATGACCGATAAAAAGAAATAAAATTATCCCTGTGCTGAATGATGTTGCGAGCCCTCCGAATAAACCCAGCAATCTATTTTTTGTTAAGTAATTTATTAGGAAATAACTTGTGAATGCCAGAAGCAACAAGTAGAAAGTCCACTTGGCGTAATCTGCCTCAAATGCAGCGGTAAAAACGGCCCGGGCGGAGTAAGCCGAAACCCAAATTAAATTGAACCATTTGAAATCAGTGGCTAAAGCATATGCGGGCATACCTGTAAAAATATAGGGATACCAGAGCGAATAACCTTCCCGGTCTTTATCCACGTACGACTGTAAACTTTTACTGGTGATAATATCTCCGGATTGGTAGGTCTTCCCGCCAAAGTACATGGGAGAAAAGTAGATCAAAAAGAATATCAGTATTACTGCGAGTAGTGCCGCGGTTTGATACTTTTGAGGGATATATTTATCAATCGAGAAATTAGGTTCTTTAATTTCTTTTTTGGTTGAAGGTTTAATTTTGGATTTCTTTTTAGCCATGAATACGCCTTGATATTAAAATTATTTAATTTCTGCAATTGACTTTTCAACTGCTTCGAATACCATGCTGGTTGTAATTAGCTCCATGCAGTTCGGTACAAAATCGCATGTTGGTTTGTAGCAAACCAAACATTCCATATCGGGATATATTTTTATTATTCTTCCATAGTCTTCAATTTCATTGAATGATGTAGGACCGAAGATACAAACAACTTGTTTCATTAATGCAGCCGCGGCATGCAGTGCCATTGTGTCGCCTGTTACAACAATATCGGAAAGATCCAGCAGTGCAAAAAAATGTCTTAGTGAATTGCTTGTCCCTGTATCAATTAAATCAGGAAAGTGATTCTTTAATTCTGCATTCCGCTCTTTCTCTTCCGGACCGCCGTATAATAATATTCCGGCATTATATTTAGATTTTATTATTTCAATCAACTCAATATAACCTTTGAGCCGCCACTGTTTGAATTGCCATCTGCTGCCGGCTCCGGTGTTTAAACCGATTAGAATATCAAACCGTTTGAGATCGTGTTTATTGTAAAAATCATTTTTATAACGACGCTCATCATCATCCAGAAATAATTGAATTTCAGATGCATCATAAGGCAGACCAATAATTTCATGAATTATCTGCTGATAAGATTTTACATTAGCTTTTTTAAGCTGATCAAAAGCTCCCATCTCAAACCACTCAATTGCCTCATCATTTATAATGGTTACTTTCCCCTTTTCGTCAATCATAAAGCCTTTTTTTATTTCAGCGTTAACTATTGAAGCCAAGGCGGCACTCTTGGGCGAGGCATCTGTATGAATCATTAAATTATATTTTTCACTCATAAGCCGGGCTGTAGTTGACGGATCATTATAAATCAGCAATTCATCAACTAAGGGATTATTCGCAAAAATTTCTTTAGCATTAGATTTAGTTAGCCAGGTTATGTGTGAATCCGGATAAGCTTTTTTTAACGAAGGCAAGATTGAAGTTGTTCTAAGAACATCGCCGATAGCATCTAATTTTATAATTAGAATTTTATTTTTAACCGGTGAATAATGCGGACAGTCATCGCACATTATTCCATCTCTTTTGTTAAAGATGCACGGGCGGTCGCCGGGTAAATGTCTGCAATCGGATTTAAGTATCATTTATAATCGACTCAAATAATTGTGGTAATTTATTGAATTGATTGCTGCCAACTCGCGAAGCAATATTGCTTCTGAAATCGACGGATTCTTTTAACTCGTAAAATCTTTTAATGCCATTTACAATTTTTGACTTATCTGCTTCGTCGATAATTATTCCCGTTTTTTCATTATCAACAAATTCCGCAAGTCCGCCGACATTTGTTACAAGCACGGGTTTTCCAAATCCATAAGCTACATTAAGAATGCCGCTT
>JAENZU010000420.1 GCA_016841125.1 Melioribacter sp.
ATGCTGATCAAATAATTTTAGTTTAGACATTAATATGTAGTTCCCGTATAAGTAACATATAAGTAAGTGATTGAGGCTGCCGCAAAGGCAGTCTTTTTTTTTACTTAAAATTTAATCCGGTTAATTTTTATTGGTAATAGTTTGAGGCTAAATTGTTTTTGCAGCTAAAAATAATGCAGCGAATTAAAAGACAATAATTTTCTTTGTAATGAGTACATTATTTTTTGATGACATTCTTAAGATATAAATTCCTTTCGAGAGATCATTCAGTGATACTGAAGAATTGATCTGGCTTAGATCGACACTTTTAACCAGTTCCCCCAATATATTAAAGAAATTTAGTTTTGTATTTTCCAATTGCTTATTGTATGAAATATTAATATTGCCTGACGCCGGATTGGGGTATACATTTAATAGCGATTGAACATCAGTTTCTTCAACGGAGCTAACTCCTGTGTACTCAAATTCAAATCTATCAATATTAAATTTAGGGATAGATATAATATTGACCCGTAATATTTGTTCACCGGCAACTAAATTCATTGAAGTTGTAACTGGCGCAAGTGTAGTCCAATTATTTGTTTTTGGTATTGTTAAAACATTCGAGGATGCGCCGGCAATATCAAATCTAATTTTACCGCCGCCATCCTGAGATGCGGTAAATGCTGTTATATTATAAGGTCCGGTTTGATTTACGTCTAAAGTATATTCCAACCATTCTCCATTTTCAACATAAGATATTTGATAGCCACCGCCGGAACGAGGTTCGATATCAACACCTTCATTTGGTCTATAATAACCCGGAATATTCGATGGCTCGGTATCATGATAAGTTAAACCTTCCCCGCCGATATCAAAATCTTCCGCATCAATAAATCCCGGTATCTGGAACGGTAATCCGTGAAAAGAACTTCTTGAAACCGGCGGCAGATAGATACAGATTGGATAGGAGCACATTTCCGAAAGATCTGAATTTATTTTAACAACTCTGTAATAATAGGTATTGCCGGGTGAAAGACCAGGATCGGTGTAAGATGTTGCTGTTGGTCCAAGCAGAGCAACTTCTGTAAAATCTCCCGCGGCAGTTTTTCTTTCGATCCTGATACCGTTTCCGGTAGTAATTCTATTTTGCCAGATAAGCAGCGCTGAGCTGTCGCCCGAAGTAAAAGTTCTCAAACGAGTCGGTCCATCCGGGTAGGTCTTTACAAGAATATCTTTTACTTCACTCCATGTGCGCGAATCTCTTTCATAAATTCCAAAATCCCCTCCGTCGTCCCATACTTGAAAAGCAATACCTGATGTTAAAGCTTCTTCCACATAAGTTGAATAATGATACATCCTAGAATTATAATCGCAATTTCGAACCGCTCCAAATTCGCTGATCATTACCGGAATATTATTTTGCTGAGACCATTGTGCCACGTTTTGAAATTGTGTCTTGACCGCATTGACTTCCGAAATTGTACCCCACGTTCCGTTTGCCAATCCGGCAAATTCCCACGGGTCGTAAGAATGGTAATAGCCCATTAAATAATTATCGTTAGGAATTGCGGCATTCATTAAATCATTAGCACTTGACCATCCATTACCCGAAAATATAATTATCCGTGTAGGGTTTGTCACCCGGATAATTGAAATGATCCTCGCATTCAATTCATTAATTTCTCCAAGAGTCAAACCGATCGGTTCGTTGATTATTTCAAAAAAAAGTTTTTCGGATTTATCTTTAAAGCGACGAGCAACCTGACTCCAAATACTATCGAATCGGGCTCTATAAGTTGGGTTACTGTAATTCTGCTTCAGCCAATCTTCGTGGTGGGCGTTAATAATTATAAACAAATTACGCTGCAGACCCCAATCAACTACTTGCTCAACCCGGTTAAGCCACGACTCATCAATCGTGAAGGGAGCACTGCTTGAAGTATGCTGATCCCATCTAACCGGAACTCTTACGCAGGTAAATCCTTCAGTTTTGTAATCATCAAAATAATATTCCTGCAGAGGTCCGTTATTCCATCCCCCTTCATCAGGCGGTTCAAGGGTATTACCTATATTTATTCCGCGCTCTATTTGAGTAATTGCCTGCTGAGGGGTTAGCTGAGCGAAAACTGTTGAAGAAATAAATATTAAAAATAAACCAATAGTAAGACCCAATCTGAATCCGCGCATGTGAAACTCTATAATATTTTTCAGTTTAATTCCGGAAATCAATAAATGCTTATTTGAAATTTATTTTTGCAGTATCATTTTTTTAATGGAAGATAAACTCCCCATTTTTAATTCGTAAAAATATACACCGCTGGATAATGATTCTGCATTCAATTCAACTTCATAAGTCCCGGGGGATTTAGATTCATCAACAAGCAGAGCCACCTCTTTGCCGAGAACATCGTAAATTGCCAGCCGCACATGGTTTTGGAACAGATCGCTAGTCCCTCCTTCCGGAACTGAAAATTTTATGTTAGTAGAGGGATTGAATGGGTTCGGATAATTCTGTCCAAGATTAAAATTGTAATTCAATTCTCCATTTTTGGTGACGCTGTTTACAAAATCAATGGTAAATGCAGAGTTGCTGGTGTCTCTAATATTGCTATTGGCTTCATCTTTAATCATTATGTAACAATCATTTGAGGTAATATCAGGAACAAGCCACCGGTAAACACCAAATTCGGAACTACTACTTTGTGTAATAAAATTCCAAGATTGTCCTCCGTTTGTAGTTAATCCAATCGACACATCATCAACCAAAATTGCACGCCATCTTATCTCTTGAATTGTTCCTTTACCGAGTGTTTCTCCGCCGGACGGATAGATAAGATTTAATTTAGGCTGTGCGTTGGGAGGATAAATATCAATTCTATTAAGATTAAACGAACCGTTTTCTATATAAACTTTAATAGTGTAGATTCCCGCGTTGAGAGAAACCGGACTTGATGAAATTGAAGTCCACTGCTGCCAACCGCCGGTACTAGGCACAGTCAATGTCTCGGTTTTATTTTCACCGTTAAATTCTATTCTAAGTGCACCCGACGAATTATCTGAGGCAACGCGGGGCTCGATTACATAAGTCCCCGTTTCTTCAACTTCAATAAAATAGTTCATCCATTCACCGGTTTCAGTCCAGCCAATATTATATCCGCCATTTTCATCCGAGCAGGCTTCAATATCAACTTGGTCGAATAACCTGTAATCACCGCCGCTATTGACAATATCAGTGTCGTAAAAAGCAGAGTTGGGATCGCCTAAATTAAAATTTTCCACTTCAACGGAACCGGGAATTAAAACCGGGTTACCGGAATATGGGGCATCAACACATAACTCCCCTACTTGAATATTGATCGTTTGAGATTCGCTTACATACCCGTCCACGGTAATAGCATCGGCAGTAATTTTATAACATCCGGGAGAAACATTACGCCAAGTTATTGAATAAGGTTCTATATCAGTAGTACCGATTCTCTTTTCACCCTGGTAAAAATTAACCGCTTGTAAATTCCCTTGAAACTGGACATCTGCAGTAAGAGTAATGTTTTCATGCGATGTAAATACCGAATTGTTGGAAGGTGTAACCATTGATATATTGGGAATCGCGTCAGTATTTTTATATACTCTAACATAATCTACATACATTTTCTGCGGGAAGACTGTAGAACTGTTCGGCGACCCAGGCCAGTTTCCGCCTACTGCAACGTTGAAAAGAAGAAAGAAATTTTCATGAAATTCAAGTTTGTCTGCCCCGGTAATATCGATAGTTAAATAAGAATTACCGTCAACAAACCATTGACTGCGTTGTGGATTCCAATCAATAGTAACAACGTGGTAATCATCTGCAAAGATACCGTTACTTAAAATAT
>JAENZU010000421.1 GCA_016841125.1 Melioribacter sp.
TCCCTGAAATTGCGTTTGCAAATTTTGGCGTAGGGCTCGATCTCACTTTGGAATACGGTCAGGGCGGAAAACTGCGCACGGAAAATCTTATTGAATTTTCAGATTACTTAAGTGTTATTAGGTACATTAGATACGGTCAGAAAAACGATCCCGTTTACGCCCGTTTGGGTGCGTTAGATTATGCATCAATAGGACACGGAACAATAATGTATCTCTCCAACAACTCACTTACCTATGATGCGCGTAGAGTCGGGTTGGAATTCGATATCGATTTCAGCACATTCGGGTTCGAATCGGTTTACGGAAATTTCGGGCAAGCCGGTGTTACCTGACTGCGCGGGTACGTAAGACCTCTTCAATTTACTGACCTGAGATCAATTCCTATTATCGGCAGTCTTGAAGTTGGAGCGTCTTTTATCGGCGACTTTAACGACAAGGCAGGTGTAGTCTCGGGTACATATAATCAGCAGACGGAAACTTTCACTGCAACTCGGGACGAAGGGAGTACTAACATTATTGGGTTCGATCTGGGATTGCCGATTCTTAGAACCGGGGTATTAAATTTTGATATTTATTTCGACTATAATAAAATACTCGGCTTCGGCAGCGGCGCCGCTACCGGTGCCATATTCGGTTTCAATGGTTTGGGAATAGTAGATGCACGGGCTAAACTTGAAAGGCGTTTTAACGGTACCGATTATGTACCGGCATATTTTAATTCTTTTTACGAAATTGAAAGATTTCAACTTAATAAATCTACAGGCGCTGTCAGCAGCAGAGTTCAAGCGCTAACCAGCGGTGTAGATATTGGCGATGGCTGGTACGGTGAGCTTTTGGTTTCTATAATCGGCACATTTGATATTTTAGGAAGTTACCAGCGGTTGGATGATTTTCCGCAAAGCGGCATGCTGCATCTTTCTACGGAAATATCACCCGATGGATTTCCATACTTAGCTAGAGCCGGCTACGACAAAGTTAATATTCGAGATGAAAAAGATATATTCACACTTGATGACAGATCATATCTTTTTGCTGAACTTGGTTATAAACCATTACCTTATATAATTGTATCAATAGTTTATAACTGGACATTCACCCCTATCCGCGACGGTGATGACAACATTGTAGATTACGAACCACAGAAAAAAATTGAACCCAGGATTTCGTTTGTTTACCCGATAAATTTTTAGTTTTAATTCAAAGCGACTGTCTCAAAAAGCTTCTTTCGTATTAACCCACGTTTTCAAACGTGGGAAATACGAGTAAAAAACACAACTTTTAATAACCGTTTTAACGGTTTTTTATACATTCGAGACAGCCTCTTTTTTTATAACCTCTCTTCCATAAACTTCTTTAACTCTTCTACAGTTTCAAAAATATAATCCGCTCCCATCTTTGCCACTTCATCTCTCGCATAACTGTCCCATAATACCGATGCACACTTGACACCGGCACTCCGGGAAGCCTGCACATCAGCCGGAGCATCTCCAATCATTAAAACATTTTCTTTATTAAGATTAAACATTTCCACAAATCGCTCAATGCCTTCCGGTGATGGTTTATGTATTTTAACGTCGTCGCCGGAAATTATCAAATCAAAATAATCTTTCACTCCAATCTTTTCTAACGTAATTTCGGTAGAGTCTCTTCCTTTACCGGTATAAATTGCCAACGGAACTTGCTTTGATTTTATAGATTGGATCAACTCTTTCAATCCCGGGAATATACCGGCCATCTCTTCGTGATTGCTGCTGTAGAAATTGTAATAATCCTTTCTGGCGTCTGCGTAATTATCACCCATCCAATTTTTCAGAATGTAATCTTCGGTAGGACCGAAAAGGGAAATGATCTCTTCTTTTGAATATTTTCTGTTCAAATATTTTTCTGCTACATGATTAAAAGTTGCAAATATCAATTCGTTAGTGGAAGTTAGTGTTCCGTCGATATCAAAAATAATTCCTTCTAATTTCAATTTTGATCCTTAGTTTATTTTGAAGATGGCAATAGTGCCGTCCATATTGGATGCCGCGAACATATTGTCTTTGATGTGCTTAACAGTGTGAACTCTAGCAGTTCCTAAAAACAATATTTTTTTATATCTAAAATTTTCGTCTATCAGATAAATAAAGCCGTTCTTCCCGCCGAATAAAATATTTCCATTCCATTCGATAGGCTCAACGGGCATTGTGTCTAATCCGAATTTGAGATTCAATTCTTTAACCCAGTTCGAAGTTTTGGCTGAGGCAATATGAAATTTATCTTCAAAACTTTTAACAAATATTCTATGACCGATATCCGAAATTCCGATTGATTCCCATGCCTCAAACTTACTGCTTTCCCACTCTGTTTTACCCAGCAGTAAATTGATCGCATATACTTTTTTCTCCGATGTAGCTATATAAACATTCTCCCCGTTGGAAACAGGTTTACAAGCGGCTGGCGCGTAATAAAAACTTTTATTATCCTGCCAACGCCAAATTAACGATCCTGTTTGTTCCTCAATACAGTAAAGATATCCGTCCCAGCTTCCGAAAATTATTTTATTATTAATTAGAAGCGGTTCTGTTTCAATCATCCCTTTGGGAGTTTCGTTAACCCAAATTTGCTGAAGAGTTTCTAAATCGAAACAATAAATTTTCCCGGAAGCTGTTCCGACAATTACAGCCGCGTCGGAGTTTGTCTGTTTTGGGATCATCAGATTCTTATTGCCGGTATGGTTAATCGTGATGAGCTGCGAAGTGATTGCTTCATCAAATCCTATTGTCTGAAGCGGCTGACCCGTATTTGCGTCAAGAGTTATAAGATCACCTTGAACAGTAGCAACAGCAAGGATACCGTCTGCCGAAACCGGTTTGCTCATTACGTCGCCAAAGCAGTCGTATTCCCACAGCAGAGTTCCGGTTGTATCAAAGCAGCTTAATATTCCGTTTTTTGCCGCTGAGTAAATCTTGCTGTCATTTACGTAAAGTGATGCAGAAAGAGTTGAATTCAAATTGATTTGTGATATTAGCTCTGTATCATAGTTTCTAAAATTCGAGCTGTCAATTAAAGGGATTGAACGGTTATCTGATTTTACAATATTTCCCCAATTGCGGAATTTACCCAATCCGTCAACTTCAAAAAAGTAAATAGAATCCTGGCGGTTTTCCACTAAAGTGAATCCATAACTTTTTTCACCTTTACTGAGAGTGGAGCGGCTCATTACTCCGGGAATTTTATTATACGCGCTAATTTTATTTTTATGCCCGTGTCCGTGATAAATAGCGTGAATATTATAATCGCGCAGAATGTTGGTTACTTTAAACCAATTGTCTATACTCTCATCAAGCGGGTGATGAACTACAAAATAAATGTCCTGTCCGGGTGTTGTTTTTCTCAGTTGTTTTTCAAGCCAATTTAAATCTTCCGGTGCAATATGCCCGCCGCCGCCGCGCCATGGAATTCCGCTATTAAGTCCAATATAAAAATCACCATTAAATTCAAAACTGAATTTATCACTCTTCCATAACTCACTGAATTTGGAAGTCCCGCTTTCACTCCATTTAGTATCATGGTTGCCGGGAATAATATAATATGGCATTTCCAGCTTATCCAGAATTTCCTTTACAGTTTCAAGTTCGGCATTACGTCCTTTTTCGGTATTGTCCCCGGAAACTAAAGTGAAGTTTACTTCCGGCTGCCGGTTTATTATTGCTACAACAGAATCTAATTCGGTATCAGCACCGTCGTAACCAATGTGCATATCAGTGATCCACGCAAATTTATAATTTTGCGCCCATACAATTTGTATCAGTAATAATAAAATTAGAAATGACTTTTTCATACTGCTTTAAATTATTTTTGTTGCAAAGTT
>JAENZU010000422.1 GCA_016841125.1 Melioribacter sp.
ATGAATGATTCTCAAGCAATTCAGCCAATCCTTCTAAACCCGGATTAGTTTCACGAATAAGCTCTCCTTTTTCCTGCAGCGTCTTACCAAGACACAATCTGAACAAATGAGGATTTTGTATTATTAAATATTGCAAAGTATAATCAATATCGAACAAACCGCCCTTCACTTTTTTCAGGTTAGTTTGCTCGTTTGCACTTAATAGATTTTCTGAGTGATACTTTTTATAAATTCCGCGCACATTGTTTAATAAATATTCGGGTTCTAAACTATCGACCTTTTCAGCGGCTAGTTCAACAAACTTTTCAAATAATTTTTTATTCCCTTCGATGAATCTAATTTTCGTAATTGACTGAAGTTCCCACGGTAGAATCCGCTTTTTTATGTAATCGGAATATCCGCCGATATCCCAAACTAATTGCGATCTTTTCCCCTCGGGTCTTAATCGAAAATCCACTTGAATTGGCTTCAACTCTTTTCTAAAATCTTCAAGTACCCTTTGAAATATATTTTGGATTTTTGCTGATCCGTCTGTATTCTCGGAAATCACAAGCAGATCAACATCAGAACCTAAGCCCATCTCTCGTGATCCGCAGCTTCCAAGTCCGGCAACAAAGAATTTCTCGCTAATATTATTGTTTGCAACTATTAATTTGATTTTATCAATTACCCAGTCGCTAAGGGCTTTTGATAGTTCACTCGGCTCTATCAATTTAATTGCATAGTTGACGGATAATATTAATTGAACCTTATTAACATCTTTAATTGTTCCGGATGAGAGGATTTCTTTTCTAAAAATTTGTCTTGATAAAAGCAAATCCAAAAGTGATTTGTTTTGAATTAAAAGGTCTATGCCTCTTTGATTAAATTCACAATTTTGTAAAACTGCATCCAAAAACCAATTGTTTTTTAGTTCAGAGTACCAAATCGATTTAATGGGAACTAGCAAAATAATTTTAGTGAAATTTTCCAATGTTTTGTCAGGGTCCAAACTTTCGTTAAGGCGTTTAATAAAGGTTCCCTTTATATCTGAAAACAGTTCAATTGTTCGTGAGTCGAACTCCTTTTGCCCCAGCAAACCAGTGCCCTTTTCCAAATAAGCAAAATTTCTATTCGCTTTATTCACTTCGGAAAAAGAAATTTCCGAAAGATCATTCGAAGCTTCTTTATCACTATCTACAATGTTAACTATGGAGAGATATATCTCCCGTACATTATTTCTGTGCGATTCCAGTGCAGTTTGAAATTGTGATATAGTTTCGAAGCCCAAATAGCTTGAAAGTTTTAAGAGCATGTCTTCGCTAGAAGGCAAAGTATGCGTTTGTATATCATTCATTAGCTGCAGGTAATGTTCCGTCTTCCTGTAAAAATAATAAGCCGATTTGAAAATTTCACCCTCAGACTCGGTCAATAATTCACTTTCCATCAGCAATTCAATCGATTCTAAAGTGTTGGGATTTCTTATTTTCTTTACGCGTGCGCCATTTATAAGTTGCAGAGTCTGGACACTAAATTCAATATCTCTTATGCCGCCGGAAAAAAGTTTAACATTCATTTCGCTGGAATTTTTCTTTTCAATATTCTCTTTCATTTTCATCACTTTAGTTGCAATCGATTTTGTGATGAGCGAATTATAAACGAAACCTTGAATGAAGTTGAAAAATTCATTGTAGAGCAATTTGCTGCCGCCGCAATAACCAAGCTTTATTAACATTTGTCTTTCCCAATCTTCCCCCCTAGTCTCGTAATATCTAAAATAATCTGTAATGCTTCTGCAAAGAGGAGAATTTCGTCCGTCAGGTCTTAACCGGAAATCTACCCTGTAAATAAAACCCTTGTCTGTTACTGCGTTTGAGCTTTGTACAAAAAGGTGGATTGCCTCGGTTAGGATTTCGTGATATTCTTTATTTATTCTCTCGAAGGTTTCGTCTTTGTCGTAGAAAATTATTAAATCGATATCAGAACTATAGTTGAGTTCATTGCCGCCGAGCTTACCTAAAGCTACAATACAATAATTGGAACTGCATTTAATGGAATATTTTTCTTCTATCTGTTCGAAACATAAAGCAAACAATTTACATGCTATATTTTTAGCCAAATAGGATAAACTTTGTGTGACATTCTGAACATCGCTGTTAAATAAAATGTCCGTCAATCCTATTTTGAGCAGATATCTTCTTTTAAATCCCTTTATGTAATTGAGCTTTGAATTGAACGTTTTAAACTTTCCGGTACCTTCGTCGAGTTCGGTACTTAAATTTTCTTGAAATATTGGTTTATTTAAATAGTCGGTGTCAAAAATTTGGTAGAGATACTCGGGATTCCTCACAATGATATCGCATAAATAATTGCTGTTTACTGCAACCGCCACAAGAATTTCAATATGGTGTGGATAGTTGATTGCATCACTCAAAAATGAGCGCATATCATATAGAGAGGAAATAATTCTTAACAAATTAGATTCACTATCCCTGGTGAAAATATGTTTTTCAGATTCTTTTTGAAATAGCCCTAGCAATTGATCTAATTTTTCATGGTTTAAAAACCCTGCTGCGGATTCCATTACTCTTTCAATAAACTCTTCGCTAATTCCGTATTTAGTTTTATCCAAACTCATCATCACAATTGAATGAAATGAAAAATTAAATATACTAATAAATAAAAATGTATAAAGCACATGATTACAAATGAACCAGAATGAATTTGGTCATCAAGAATGGTATGGTAAAAGTCGCAATTTATTAGGAATTTTAAATCATTATGATTCCATTAATTAGTAAAAATTCAACTTCATTGCATCTAACGGTCGTGTTATTTACATTTAATGTTCGCAAAAAATGGAGTAATTGATGTTAAATAATTTGATTAAAAAGATATTCGGCGATAAAAATGTCCGTGCAATGAAGGATATGTGGCCAATCGTTGATCAGATAAATGAAGAATACGAAAAGCTGCAAAACCTTACAGATGAAGAGTTAAAAGCTAAAACTGAAGAATTTAAGAGCAGAATTGCAGAAGTTACCAAGGAAACAAGAGATAAAATTGAAGAGATCAACGAAACCTTAAGGTCGGATGAATTCGATGCTGATAAAGATTCGATTTACGATGAACTTGAGAGTCTTGAGGATGTGCTCGATGATCAATACGAAGAAATTCTTGACGAACTTTTACCTGAAGCGTTTGCAGTTGTTAAGGATACCTGCAGAAGGCTTGTAGGTAAAACTTGGGATGTTGCGGGCAGCAGCGCTACATGGGATATGATACCATACGATGTTCAGCTTATCGGAGGCGTTGTGCTTCATCAGGGAAGAATTGCCGAGATGGCTACCGGCGAAGGTAAAACTCTTGTTGCTACGCTACCGTTATACTTGAATGGACTTACAGGCAGAGGTTCTCATTTGGTAACTGTTAATGATTATCTCGCCAAAAGAGATAGTCAGTGGATGGGAGAAATTTTCAAATTTCATGGACTTACTGTTGGTTGTATTCTTAACACTATGGATCCCGAAGAGAGAAAGAAAAATTATAATTATGATGTCACTTACGGAACCAATAATGAGTTTGGCTTCGATTATCTGCGCGATAATATGGCTATTGCCAAAGAATTCAGAGTGCAGCCTAAGCACAACTACGCTATCGTAGATGAGGTTGATTCGGTTTTGATTGACGAGGCAAGGACACCTCTTATAATTTCCGGCGCTGTTGAAAGTGATGATCATAAATTTTACGAGATGAAACCCAAAGTTGAGAGACTTTTCAAAAAGCAGGCAGCGCTAGTTGCCAGTTTAGTTGCCGATGCTGAAAAACTGCTTCAAGGCGGCGATCCTAAAG
>JAENZU010000423.1 GCA_016841125.1 Melioribacter sp.
CGCCAAATCAATAAAAGGCTGAGTTAAATCCATCACAATATTTTCGAAATAAGAATTGTCAGAAACGTTTTTCAAACTTGCCGGTTTGGGAATTCTGACTGCACCCAAAAACGCAATAGGAGGAAGTATCAATGAAAACAGAAACCAGGCAATTCCGTTACTGTTTCTAGTTACCGCAATTCTCGCAGTTCCAAGCACAAAAAATATGTACAATATTAAAGCGAGTCCAATAAATACAATAATTAAATCATCCATAGTTCACCAATTGTATTTGTTAAATAATGTTTACTTCAGGTTTTAATTCAATTTGAAATTTTTCCATCACTTTCGATTTTATCATTTCGGCAAATTTGATTATTTCTTCTCCGGATTCAGCGCCGTAATTCACAATCACCAAAGCTTGATTGGGATAAGTACCGACATTCCCGCTGCGGTAACCTTTAAGTCCGCATTTTTCAATCAGCCAGCCAGCCGGAATTTTATAAGAGTTGTTCTCAAGTTTATAGAAATGTAAATCGGGATATTCGGTTTGCAGCTGATTCCAAATCAATTCATCTACTTCGGGGTTTTTAAAAAAACTTCCCGCATTTCCAATTTCCGAAGGTTCTGGCAATTTGCTTCGGCGCACTTGTTTTACTAGTTCGCTGACAAGTATAACATTTAATTTTTCTTCACCCGAAATTTCGAACTCTTCAAGTAAAGATGAATACGATATATTTAAAGTGGGATTCTTACTCAGCCGCAGCACAACTTCGTAAATAAAAAATTCACCCTTAACTTTGGATTTGAAAATACTGTCTCTGTAACCGAATTCACAATCACTTTGATTGAACTCTATCTCTTCCCCGCTTTTAAGCGAAATTGCTTTTAAAGAATGAAATGAATCTTTAAGTTCAACACCATAAGCACCGATATTTTGAATTGGCGCCGCGCCCACAGTTCCGGGAATCAAAGCAAGATTTTCGATTCCGCCTAAATTTCTATTTATACAAAAGGTAACAAGGTCGTCCCAAATTTCACCACCACCTGCGGAAATCAAAACGTTTTCCTCATCTTCCATTAAAATATTTATACCGCCAATTTTATTTAAAATTACCAAACCGTTATAATTTTTTGAAAATAAAATGTTGCTTCCCCCGCCCAATATTAAATGTGAATTTTCTTTAAACACAGATTCAGATAATAGCTGCTGCAGATTTTCAATTTTTTCTACTTCCGTAAAATACCTTGCTGAGGCGGGCACATTAAACGAGTTCAAATATTTTAGAGGGTGCTCTTTCTGAATTTTCATACTTTATGCTTATTCAAAATATCCCACAAAAATAAGACCTTTTTAGTTGAATAAAAAACTTAATTCCCCTTTTCCCAGTTAATTTTTTTTATTGTTTTACCATTGGATCTAAACAAGAGTGCGCCTTCTTTATCTGTCCGGTGAATATTAGTTTTAAATATCTTCAGTCTCTGAAGAATCTCTTCGGAGGGATGATTAAACCGGTTTCCGATACCGGCACTTATCAAAGCATCATCTGGGTTTACCAATTCCAGAAATTCAAATTCGGATGAAGTTTTACTTCCGTGATGACCCAATTTTAAAAGATCAGATTGTAAAAACTCGGAGTATTTTTTTTCAAGTAAATTCTCAGCTTCAATTCCTGCATCTCCTACAAAGAGAAATGAGGTGCTGCCATAAACTAATTTTATCACTCCGCTTTTATCGTTAGAACTGAATTCCGAGAAGCGAACATCTGCAGTGTCATTCAAAATGTATAACCTGCATATACCAATATTTATAGTATCTCTTGAATAATCCTCATAAGTTATTCTATTGCTAATTAGGAAGTTTTGTAAATCTATATCTTTCTGAACGCTAGTATCAGCATGCGGTTTATAGATTTTTTCCACCAAGTTATTTTCGATCAAATACAAGAATCCTTTGTAATGATCTGCATCCACATGTGAAATGAATCCGAAATTGATTTTATTAATTCCAAGTTGTTTCAACAGAGGTTTTATAATTCGCTCACCGTTATCAAATTCATCAGTTGCATTGCCTGCATCAATCAGCGCGGTTTTCTCATTGGGAAATCTAATAAGTATTGCATCTCCCTGCCCAATATCAATTGCCATTATTGATAGCTCACCTGCCGGCATCAGATCTACATTGTCTAATTGAAAATAGACTGCAGCAGACCCCGACAAAAATAATATGAATAATAACTTTGCTTTTATGTGAATCAGCTTTTTCCATTGGGTAATTAATGCGATCAGTAAAAAATAAAACACAGCCGAGTCATAAAAACTGAATTCTCTAATAAATAAATGAGATATTTCCAGACCCCCGCTAAAATTAACAATCTTGTTGAGTAGTGAAGTAAAAATATTATTAGCTGATGCATAAATGAGTCCTACCCACATTGAAATCATTGAACCCGTAAGCGTAATAATTCCGACAGCAACTATAACACCGACCAGGGGTATCACTAAAATATTTGTGAATAGTGAAACAATTGACAACTTATGAAAATAATAGAGTGTAAAAGGCATTGTGCCTATCTGTGCAGAAAAAGATACTCCCATAAAAAGTAGAGTATTTTTAAGTACTTTGGATTTTATTTCGCGCTGATTAATTTGTGAACGTATCTTTGGATAAATTATCAGTATCGAAATAACTGCAGAAAAAGATAATTGGAAACCGGGATTGAACAGTTCCAACGGATTCAATAATAAAATTATCATCCATGCCAAAGCAAGAGAGTTTAAACCAAATGTAGAACGGTTGGATAATTGTGCAACTAAAAATACGATTGCCATTATCGATGCCCTGAATACTGAAGGCGGTGAACCTGTAATTAATAGAAACGCCAGCAGTCCGATGATTGTTATAAAGCTGCGCAAATAAATATTAAAACGGTTTGTCAAAAACAAAAATATTAATACGATATATCCCACATGCAGCCCGGATACCGCAAGCACGTGAACTACTCCAGCATTAACAAATTTTTCTCTTGTATCAAATTCAATTTCACTTCTATCTGCCAGAAGCAAACCCCTTAATAGCGCCGCGGCTTCCGGGCTATGAAGTTTGTGGATCCTTCTATCTATTGCTAATCGAACTTTAAATATTAGGTCAGGAATAAAATCATTATCCTCATCCAAAACAACTATTTTCGATTTTGAAATGAAAAGCGTAGAAGTAATGTTTTGCGTAAGAAGATATTCGCGGTAATCAAACTCTCCCGGATTTCTTTTATTTCGCGGTCTGTAAATTGTTCCTACAGTTACAATTTCATTTCCGATTTCAAGTTCATCTAATACTTCGCCTGTCTGATAATTCGTATCTGCTTCGAGTTTACACAAAATTTTAGTTTTAACGGGATACACTTTATCTTCAAACATGAGTGAATCGGCATCGAGTGTAAAAATGAAATGATTATCTTTGGGCAGCCGAATATCCGACACTCTACCTTTTATAACTGCTTCCTTAATTTTTTCTGAATGAAAAGGATATTCAGGCTTATTGCTTAAGAATGCTGAAGCATATAGATAGCCGATAACCAGGATTGCCGCCGCCATTACTGCAGATCTATAGTGCAGTAGTTTACTCCTCTTGTAAAAACCCATAACAATTGAAATGGAAATCAATAATGCGGTAACCGATAGCAGAGTTAACACATTTAAACTGACCAACTTCGAAGCAGCAATTCCAACTGAAAATAAAAGCGCAAATTTAATTAATGGATGTTCCCTCAATCATACATCTCCAAAATTGCCGGTTTGATATCGTACAAAAAATTTATATTTTTTGATAATTCTTCAGCTTTATAACCG
>JAENZU010000424.1 GCA_016841125.1 Melioribacter sp.
AAATTCAAGTTTTTAAATAAAATAATTTGAAATTTAAATTTCCAAATTTTAAGAGGATTAAGTTGAAGCTAAATTATCTTAGCTGGAACTATCAGCGAAGCAGTACCATTTTTTTTGACGATGAAAAACTTCCATATTTCAAATGATAAATGTAAACCCCGCTCGGCAGTTCTGTTCCGTCGAATTCAACTTCGTATGTGCCAGACTGCATTGGTTTGTTGATGAGTATTGCGATCTCACGACCGAGGAGATCGAACACAGTTAAATTTGTTTGTAAAGACGTTGCTCGCAACGTCTCTACAACTGGCAATGTGAATTTTATTTTGGTTACCGGGTTGAATGGATTGGGGTAGTTTTGATAAAGCTCAAAGTCAACAGGGATTTGATCTTCTTCGATTGACTTGACTGAAGTAACAGTTGAATCGTAGTACCAATAATAATTGTCCCCGTTTCGTAGCACAATTTCATTCCCGGAGCAGATCGCATCTGCTGCTTCATAATTTTCTGAGGCATAAATAAACTCTATAATTATTTCCGAATTTTCAACAGAAAATTTATTTATCATCACCCGGTAAATAGGCATCTTTGTAATTAAATAGAATTTATCCTGTGTTGGGAGTAAATCAATAGGAAGGTCATTATTAAAAGTATACTGCTCTTCATCTATGATTGGGTTTATATTATTTTCAGGATCAAGTAATAGAATTTTCTTTCCTCCGCAGTAAACAAGTAATGAGTCTGCCTTACTTAATTTTTTCGATGAATAATTATTATCTACCCAGCCTATGCTAAGTTTTGAAACGTTCAAATCGAATTTGCAAATTTCTCTTTGAGAATCTAAGATGAAAACATAATTCCCTACTCTTTCTGCCTCCAGCGGATGCTGAATTTGATCGGTCTCATAAATTTTTACAGCAGTGATTCCGTCAAAACTGAAAATCTCTAAATTATTATTCTGCTGCTGAGCAACTAGGATATCTCCCAAATCTCTATAAAACTTAAGGTTGCCCAACTGAAGCGAATAGATTTGATTCACCGAATCATCAACAATATCTCCACGAATAATTGAACTGTCTTGCACTACAAATATCGATTCATCTTTTGAATACATATAATTATCATAATCCACATCAAAATTTGCCAATCCTTTAAATTCGCCGTCTTCAATTTGTTTAATGCTGACGCTGTCTCTCCAGAGTTCAAAAATTTTATTGCTGTTTTTAGATAAATAATAGTGAGTCGGATTTAATACACCACTACCACTTATTCCATTATGGGAATTCAGGGGTTGATTTTGATGGTAGTAGTCATTATTTGAAACTATCAAATGATCACCATGACCGACTTGTTCACCATTCATTTTGAAGATATAATTGTTATGGCATGAGCTTGAACTAACATTAATAAACCCATTTGAAATATTGACACATTCTACCACTGAGGGATTGAATTGAAATCTGGAATAAATATTGTAATTTGGCAAATTAAGAGAGTAGACTGAGAATACAATAGAGTCCGGTGGTGCAATCATGCTCCAATCGTAAATAGTAAAAATCACAAGATTCTTTTCCTTTACTTCCCATCCGAAAACTTCTGGCAGATCTGTAAAGATCATCTCATCACTGAAGTGACTTACACCATCAAATAATAATAGGTGCAGGTCTCCGTTCTTTTTAGCATATGCATATGGATAACTGAATTCGGTATTGTAATCCGGCACTTCGAAAGTTAGTTCCGTAATTTCCGATATTCCGTTTCCGGACACCGCCATCAACTTAAAAGTACTTATTCCAAAAAAAATAAAGTCTTCCGCAAACGGAAATATACCATGGGTTTTTAAAAATAATTGCTCATCTATAAATGATGTAAGAAATGACAGTACATTTTCATTCCTTTCGTAAATAATAAAGTTTTCTGCATTCACAATCAGTAAATACTTATCATTCACATGCATCTCTATTGATTTTGCGGGATCCAATTCCAATTCATCCGTATAAATTAAATCAAGGGTTGCTGAGGAATCTAAAAATACTATCAATCCTACTGAAGTAGCCATGTAGACTGTATCCTGCACATATGCTAAATCATAAATTAGTGTTTCCACTAACGGCATGGTTGTAGTTTTATTAAATGAAATATTTTGACAAAAAAGAATTGACTGAAAGAGAAGAAATAAAAACACCAAACGTCTCATAATTGCCACCTTTATATCTGATTAACAATTGAAGTTACAAAAATGCTTTATGATTTTCAAAAGTAAACGTGTTCTCTGAAGGTATTATTGCATGCTGCTGATAAATCCAAATTGTCATTCTATCTAAATGAAGAGTCAAAGATTTTATATCAGATTCCCGCTTTCGCGGGAATGACACTAATGTAAAAATAAATTGTAGAGAATCCTCTATTGATAAAACTCAAATTCGATATCATCTATAGTTCCTTTCCAGTAAGTGTACTTGTCCGATTCTAAATACCATTCCACTTTTCCTTCTGTGGGAATCAGCATGCCGTTTATCTCTTTATAGCTGGAATGAAACCCGCCCCACTTCTGAAGGGTGTAGCTGCCGTTCTCTTCGTAAAATCTTTCGGGTGAATAGATTCCGTTTATTTCACCGTTTGAATTAAAACGAAATTCCACCGAAACAGTAAAGCCGTAATCACTTAATTCCGCCAAAGCTCGCTTCTCATCAATGGCGGTCCACTTCAATTTTTCATCCGGTAGTAATGCAGTGGGATACCAGACTGCTTCGGCTAAATACCTCTGCATAGCGGCTTTAATTAATTCCTCTCTCGATTCTGCATTCGCTACATTGATCAGCGACATCACTTTAGCATTCATCATTCCCTTTCCGTTTGAATATCCGTCGCGCACCCGGATATGTAAAGGTCCCGCCATTTTAATTTTTGCATCCCACATAAATCCCGGCGGGAAATGTGTTGCCAAATGGAGTGCATTGAAAGGTTTCCAATCCTCTTCATCTTTTTTTAGATTGAAAAGACCCGACTGTTTTATTTTAGCAGCTTTTATTATCGGCTGCCCATCTTTCAATACCAACTTAAAATAATTTTGAACAGGTTCGGGCAAGCCTTCAAGCTTATCGAATGAAACCCGTTTTTGAGATTTGCCCGGAGTGCCTTTGATCAAACTCTGCCCAAGTTCGAGTGTTTCCCTTTTCCATTTCATATCAGAAAAAATCAATACTGATATCAGAACAAATAATACAATTAGAATTACCGCGATTATGTAGATAAGCATAAAAATATTTTGGCTAATTAGTGAATGCCGATATACTACACAGATTTAAGCAAATTTGCAAATAAGGGATGCTTCAACTGTAGTAGATGCTATTTACTTGCCGTCGAAGTTTTTACCCTGCAGATTTATAATGATGATCAACAAATCTGTTCCAGCCCTTTTTAGTTTTTGATTCCACAACCCAGCGGAATCCCTCGGAATCAACGGGCCAATATACCATGCGTGCAAGACCTGCGGGCATTAGAGCTTCAAATCCAATTGCTTTCGGATGCAGGTCAGTTACATCGGCTAGGCTTCCGTGTGACTGCTTTTTATCAGATGTGAATGACCAGAATTTTATCTCCCCTTCCGGATCAATTCCTATAAATGCAATTTCTTTATAACCCGATTTGCCGTAATCCCAATCTGCATTGAGTTGAATATATGCGTCGTTCAATACTTTTTGAAATGTACGAGTGCATGTTACTTTCCCCATCGGTGAATCAGACACTGCTTTCCACTTGCCAAGCAGAGGATCGAATAAACCTAGTTTGCCTCTCCCCTTTTTCCAATTTATTTTTGATCCG
>JAENZU010000425.1 GCA_016841125.1 Melioribacter sp.
AGTTCGGGAGGTGTTCGCTCTAATGTTTGTTTAACAGCCTCTACAATTTGACTAATATTTTCGTTTAGTGCTTCACGAATTTCAACCGAACTAACTTCCGCTGTTTTTGGAATTCCGCCTACAAGGTCGCGCCCTTTTACTTGAATTGTAATTTCCTCTTTTAACGGCACTGCAGAACCAACTTGACATTTGATAGATTCGCCGGTGCGTTCTCCGATAAGTAAATTATAATTTTTCTTAAAAAACTGGATGATGGCATTATTCATTTCATCTCCGGCAATTCGAATCGATTCTTCCGTTACTATGCCGGATAAAGCAATGACAGCAATCTCAGTGGTACCGCCGCCGATGTCGATGATCATATTACCTACCGGAGCTTCAACGTCAATTCCAATTCCGATTGCGGCAGCCATTGGTTCAGCAATTAAATGAACCTCTTTTGCGCCTGCATGTTCGGCGCTATCTCTAACAGCACGCTTCTCAACTTCGGTAACACCGCTAGGAACAGCCACTATCACTCTTCGACTTGAAAAGGGACCGGTGCTGACTTTTTTAATAAATGCACGGATCATTCCTTCTGCAATTTCAAAATCAGCAATTACACCATCGCGCATTGGTCTCGATACACGTATCTGCCGGTGTTCTCTTCCCTGCATTTCTTTTGCCTTATTGCCAAGTGCGATAATGCGTTTTGTATTTCTGTCAAACGCAACTATAGATGGCTCGTTAAGAACAATCCCTTTACCCTTTATATAAATTAAGGTATTGGCAGTACCGAGGTCAATTGCAATATCGGTCGAAAATAAGTCGAAAATTCCCATGTGTCCTCTTAATGTTTAAAATTTCTTATACCTGTAAAAACCATGCATATATTATGTTCATTTGCTGCATCAATTACTTCCTGATCTCTAACTGAACCTCCGGGCTGTACTACTGCTGTAACACCTTTAGAGGCAATCTCAATAAGTGCATCCGGGAAAGGAAAAAACGCATCGGACGCAGCTACGGAATTCTTAAGATCGTGCCCGAAACTTACCGCCTTTTCAGCAGCAATTTTGGCGGAATCAATTCTAGACATTTGTCCTGCGCCAACTCCAATTGCCTTTTGATTTTTTACATAAATTATCGTGTTAGATTTTGTGTGTTTGCAGACAGTCCAGGCAAAAAGCAGATCATCCAACTCTTCTTTGGAATATGATTTTTGAGTAACAACTTTTAGGTCGTTTTCTTTAATAGATGAGCTATCTTTGCTTTGAACAATTAGTCCGCCGGGGATATTTTTAATCTGCTTTTCAATAGGTAAAGATTTTTTCTGTTTAAGCAATCTTCTGTTTTTCTTTTTCTTCAATTCGGTTAGTGCGTCTTCACTGAAATCGGGCGCTACAATAATTTCTGAAAATAATTCATTTAATTTTTCTGCGGCTTTCAAATCGACAACTTCATTAAAAGCAATAATTCCTCCAAAAGCTGAAACCGGGTCGCATGAAAGTGCATTTACATACGCATTATAAATATTATCTGCTGTGGCTGCACCGCATGGATTAGTATGTTTAATTATTGCACAAGAATTTGCATTCAGATCATTCACCAGTTCAACAGCAGCAGTCAAATCGATAATATTATTATAGGATAATTATTTACCGTGAAGCACATCAAAATATTCATAAATCTCACCGTATAAAAATGCGTTCTGGTGAGGGTTTTCCCCGTATCGGAATTCGTTTTGTAATTTGTAATTCAGCCTAATTGAAGATGGCTGAAGTTCAAATTGGTCTTCAAAAAAGTTAGCGATCAAAGTATCATAATAACATGTATGAGAGAATGCTGTAGCGGCAAGCCTTTGTCTCAGTTCAATGGAAACTTCTCCTTTCTCAATAGTTTGAAGAAACTCCTCATATTGGTCGGGATTAGTTAACACGGATACATATTTATAATTTTTCGCCGCGGCTCTAATTAAACTCGGACCGCCGATGTCAATGTTTTCTATTTTTGTTTGTAGATCGATGTCGGTTCTCTTGACCACATCGGGGAAAGGATACAAGTTTACGCATACGACATCAATAGGATTGATATCATTTTTATCCGCTTCCATTAAATCGGATTCATCGTCACGCCTCATAAGTATGCCACCGAAAATTTTTGGTTGAAGAGTTTTTACTCTCCCGGAAAAAACCTCGGGAAATTTTGTATAATCTTGAACTTCACTACAATCTATGCCCTCTTCTTTTATCATTTTTGCGGTATTGCCGGTGGCAAGAATTTGATAATTTAATTTAGTTAGTCGTTGAGCAAAATCAACAATATTAGTTTTATCGGAAACGGAAATCAACGCAAGTTTATTCAACTTTTCACCTTATTTAAACTTTATTTGTACTCTATTATTTTCAACAGTAACTCTATCTTCACTAAAAAGTTTTACAACATCCGGAAGAAGTTCATGTTCTATTCTCAAAACTCGCTCAGCAATTTCAGCCGGATTTTCAACATCACTAATATCAACACACCGTTGCAAGATAATCTTGCCTTCGTCATAAAAATTATTAACAAAATGAACGGTAGCCCCTGAGACTTTTGCAGAAGATTCGAATACAGCTTTATGAACATTCATACCGTACATCCCTTTTCCGCCGAATGACGGGAGCAGGGCAGGATGAATATTGATTATTTTATTTTCAAATGCATCAACAAAATCTTCAGGAATCTTTTTTAAAAATCCTGCAAGAACAATTAAATTAACTTCTTTAGAATTAAGAATATCTTTTAGGGTAGAAAAGGTTACGAATTTCTCTTTGGAGATTTCATTAACAAAGAAGTACGGAATATCATTTTCTTCTGCGAGGTTTATTGCCGGGCAATCTGATTTATTAGAAATAACAGCCGATAATTCTACAGTAGTTAAATCACTTTTGATTTTTTCAATAAGTGATTTAAGATTTGAACCTCTTCCGGAAACAAAAACAGCAATTTTTAACATAAAAAAAGATATTATTAACTTTGTAAGTTATTGAAATGAAACAAAATAATCAATTAAGCGGAGAACTTAAGGGGGCTAAATTTCAATATTTATTTTTCTTTCGAGCTTTTTTATTTTTGCCGAAAGCAAAGGATTCAAATCAAAATCAAGTTCCTGCATTGCACGCTTCAAATAACGCAACGATTTTTCATATTCTTTACGGATGTAAAATATTTTAGCGGTTAAATAATTAGCAGAAATTTTAACTTTTGTATTTTCAACTTCTTCAATTTGAAGTGAGGACGTCGAATATTTTAATGCCAGATCCATTTTGCCGGTTTCAAACAATGCATCCGCTAAAATTGCATATGATTTTGCCATTTGCTGATCTGTTAATAGGCTGTCGGGAATATTAAGTAATATTGATTTCGCTTGTTCAAATTTACCGGCTTCAACTAAATTACCTGCTTTTAAAATTGCAAGATCATATTCGTTCAGTTCAATATTAAATATCCGCTCACTTTCCTTCTTTGCGTAAAGGTCATCCTGTATATCTAGGTTGCCAGTGCGGGCAAGTAAAAGATATTTTTTATAAGAATTTTCATCACCTAAAAATTTGAAACAAAGTGCCATTCGCAAGTTTGCAATACCTGTATAATTTATATCGCGTGTAGAAACAAGAAACGTTTCGTAATTGGCAATTGCCTTTTCAAAATTCAGTAATCTGAATTGAATATCCCCTTTTAGAAACCAAGACAAAGCATTAATCTGCTCAAAATTAGGATGATCTAAATTGATAACTTTATTCAACTCTAGTTCAGCCTTTTCCGGTTTTCGGTCGTTCATCAAAAGAA
>JAENZU010000426.1 GCA_016841125.1 Melioribacter sp.
ACAAAAGGCGGAACTAGATATTCCGACGGAAGAGTGATCTGCAATTTATGTTACAATGAAGCCGTATTGAACGGAGATAAAGCGACCGAGTTAATGAGGAGAATTAACGACCGGCTTTATTCTAAGGGCATAAAAATACCGAACGAAAATTTGGAACTTCATTTGGTTGACCGAAATGAACTCGGTAAAAGGAGCAGGGGAAAGTTTGTTGAACCTGATATGCGCGGATTTGCCAATTACGAATACACCATGTTAGACGGCAAAATTGTTAACCGTAAGTTTGATATTTATATTTTGAGCGGATTGCCCAAGGAAATTTTTTCAGCCGTTGCCGCCCACGAACTTATGCATGTTTGGATTTACAGTTTCGGGAAAGATAAGCCTGAGGGCAGATTGGTTGAAGGCAGCTGCAATTTTGCTTCGTATTTGATTTTGAAAGATACCGGCGTAGGGGACTCTGAATATGTTTTGGATCAAATGAATAAAAACACTGATCCGGTTTACGGCGGCGGTTTCCGGTCAATTAAAAAGTATGCGGAAACTTACGGCATTCAAATGTGGCTGGACTACCTTAAAAATAATACTGCCCTGCCAAATGGATATTAATTGTTTTAGTTTCTAACCGACGGATACCAAAAAATCTAACCACAAAGAACTCAATGAAAAAATTCACAAAAAGCACAAAGGGGAAGAAAAAGGGATGAAAACCCTTTACAAAATTTGGTATTAGCTTAAATTGTAAATTGCTAAAAACAAAAAAGATGCCGACCGGACATTAATTGTTTTGAGTTTCTAACTGACCGACCACTTTTTTAATATCTTCCTTTTCAATTTTGGGCGTAACATCATTCAAGTTTCTATTTACTTCAACTCTAATTGCACGCAGTCCGCTTACACCCTGCAGAGATTCCAATTCAAGATCCTCCGCATCGTTTATTAAGTAGCCTCTCATTTTTAAGTATTCTATATAACTTAAGTATTCGTCGCGTTCTTTATTCTGCGAATATACTATCGCAATTTTACCGGGTTGTGTGAGTCTTTCGCTGCTCCCCATAATTATTGCTTTATCTATTCTTTTCTTCATTATCTCATAACGGATATTGTAAGTTCCGTCAACATCAAATTTCTTTTCGTCCATTCTGAATCTGATTGAGAGCGGAGTATTCTGAACAAGTATCAAGTGCGTAACTTCAAGCGGTATCGGAAGTTTAGGTTTAATTCTTTCGGCTTCATTTGCAATTCCGCAAACGGTGATCAACTGCCACAGCCTTAAATTTTTCAAATACATCATATCAAATTTTTTATCTGATACGAGAGACTGACCGATGTAAATGCTGTGTTCAATTCCGTCTGTTTTATATTTTTCAAAATAATGGGGAAACATTCTCTGCGACTTATCTTCAGCCTGCTCTAAAAAATTAGTCAATGTTTCATTTATCATTGCAACGCTTTCTTCAAAATCTTTCCTCTTACGATAAAGAACCTGTAAATCTGTATCTAATGATGAGTGATATTTATCTATCATTTCCGATAGTTCAAAATCGAAACCTTTTATTTGATCGAATACAGGCTCCACTTCAAATTTTACAAAATCGAGAATACTAACTTCATCGCCGGAACCTAAGCCCTCTTTAATTCGTCTTGTTTTTTTGTCTATCCTATAAACCAGTTCATCCAGAATCGGCAGTTGTTTTAGTTTGGATGCTGCCGCAATAATTTCACGGTTCATCTTAAGGTGCTCAAGTAAATCACTTTGAATTGCATCATTTCTAGAAATTGAAGAGTTTCTGATATCGGTCAATCCGTAGAGCGGATAAACGTCATCAAAAACAATCGGCTCCATTTCTAAGGCGGATTCGGTTTCCCGCTTATCCAATAAATTAAATGCGGCTTTTCTAAACCGCCATTCAACCGAGGGATGAATTGCCGTGCATTCCTCTTTAATGATTGCTTGAATTTTATTTTCGAATTCTTCCAAACTCCTTTTAACGGCGATGGCAAACAAAGATAAAATTTCGCGCATTTTAAGTGCGTTCATCGAATTAAGATCATTTAAATTCGGTGAGCCTAATTCCAGCATGCCAATCAGCTCCTCTTCGTAATAAAGTGGTGCAATTATTAAATTCCTGATGCCCAATTTTAATATTTCGCTTTCAACACCCGACTGATATTCGCACGTTTTTAAGTCTTCAACTAAAAGCGGTTTTTTCATTTCAATTGCTTTATGGTAAATCGAATTGTTGAAGGAAGAACAGTTCAGGCTGCAAGTCTCATTTAAAATGAAGCTGTTGCCGATTTTTTTACCGTATTCGAAAATCTGATTCCAATCCGATGGAATTGCTGCAAGTCCAAGTTGAAGTTCAGGGAGTTTGTATAAAGCTCTGATCCGCTGCTGTAATTTGCCGAATCTATCGGAAGAAATGATCGATTCTTTTTCCAGCAGATCATGTTTAAGCTGAGAAATAACTTCCTGTTCTGTTACATCAATTGCAGTCCAGGTAACAGTGCCGTGGAACTCAAAATTTTCAGGGGGAAGAACAGACATCCATTTTTCGATATTCGTAATATCACGCATCAACTTGTTGAGGTCTTCCTTTTTTAATTCAACGAGTTTCCCGACTAATTTAGGTTTTAAGAATTTTGAATTGAAGCTTGTTTTGTAATAGGAATGAAGACCGGTTTCACCATTTTCAATTGCGAAAAGGAAAGGGAAATCAAAATTTATTTCTACTCCGTAAAACTCTTTCAAAATTAGAGAATAAGCATTTAGTATTTTTCCGATAAATGCATTATTGGCGTCAACCTTTAAACCGGACTGGGAAAGATCATTTTTCTGGGAAATCATTTCTTTGAATTTATTCGTCGAGTGAATCGAAACGAAACTGAATGGTATGTTTGTGCTGATGATCTCGTTTCCGCAAGGATCGGGCGGATAATGAACAGAAAGTATTGCCGAAATTAGCTCCGGATTATTATTTAAAACCGACAAATCATCTATCGGACCGTGAAGATCCTTATTCTTTTCAAACTCTTCAACAATAAATTTTGCCATCTGAGATGTAAAATGATTGCCGCTCTGCAGTTCTTTCCGCCAATAATCAATTATTGGTTCCAAATTCAAATATGCTTTGAAAGGGAAATTCTCCATCGAAATTTCCTGCATATTGTCCTGCTGATCCATATTAACTGATGACCAGCTCCTAACTTTCGTGTCCATTTGAACTCCTAAAAATACATGTTATCATATTTAATAATTTTACTAATATATTGCGTCACAATCAATCTTTATTATATCTTTATCATTACAATAAAGAACTTGCTCAATTAGTTCAATTTACAAGATAGGACGTCTGCTTTTTTGGAAAGGTTCATAATTATTGCAGTAATAATTTTTGCGGCTTCTTTTACACAGGGGTTTTCCGGCTTCGGATTTGCACTCGTTTCAATTCCGCTGTTATCAATTTTTATTGACATCAAACACGCAATTCCATTGGGTGCCCTTTGCGGATTTGTTGTAAACATTGTTTTAGCAATCCAGCTTAAAGATCATATTAAATTTTTTGAATTGAAGCAGATTATTGTGGGAGCAATCATCGGAATTCCGGTTGGTGTTTTCTTTCTTTCGTCTGCCGACCACGAATTATTAAAATCAATTTTGGGAATTTTTGTGCTTCTTTTCGTTCTGCTTACTTCAACAAAATTTATTAAACCGGTTCAATTAAATAATAGATGGTGTTATTTATCCGGACTCCTTTCC
>JAENZU010000427.1 GCA_016841125.1 Melioribacter sp.
TAATGAACTTTGAGATACGCAACCTGAAACGAGAGGAGAGCAAAGGATGCACTGTGAGCTTTGCAGAATGCGTATCCCGCAAAAGATTCTATCTGCCGCCACAATTCTTTCGTGATTTTACGGGAGTACCCTTTTTCTATGCACGACTCGTAAAACTTTCCGGCAATTCTTTTCATCGCATCGTGCGAGCGCATTTTACCGCTCATGGCACGGCGCAGAAGATCGGCTTCCTCCAGAGTTAAACCGGCAATGTGATGAGCCACTTTTATAACATCTTCCTGATATATCATCACACCATAGGTTTCCCCCAAGTGCACTTCCATTTCCGGCGCAAGGTATTTACGTCTTTTGGGGTCTTTATGCCGCGCAATAAATTCCTGCATCATTCCGCTTTCTGCAACGCCGGGACGAATAACCGAACTCGCCGCAGTGAGCATTTCGAATGTGTCGCAATCCAAACGCGTTAAAAGCGAGCGCATGCCGGGTGATTCGATATAAAAGCAGCCTATCGTATTCCCCTCTCTTATTATTTTGCGTGTCCCCTCATCGGCAAAAATAAATTCGTAATCGTAAATGTCGAAATCTACTTTACCGGTTTTGCGCGGCAGCGGTTTGTAAACATTCGGAATATCCGGCAGGCTCCGCTTTGTAACGGGCAGCCGGTAGTTTTTCATATCCAACAGAACCGGTTCGGTATGTAATTTTTCCTTTTTCATATAGTGAACATTTGAACACTATATTATAAATTTTTGCGGGATAAATTTCAAGATTAATTTGGAGGGGGAATTAAGATTTTTTTTAGATGAAGTTTAAAAATTGGATTGTAAAAGAATTTGAAGGGAAATAGAATTTAATAAAATATCACGCGCCTTTTTTTCTTTTGATACCGTCGGTTCCGTTAATGTTAAAAACTTTTGCGTGTTTTCCGGTAGTATCTTTCGAATCGTAAGTATCGCTGGCATACCACCAGTTGGAAGGTATTTCAATTGTGTAGCTCGAATTGTTTTTACTGAAATCTTTAACGGCATGTTTGATTGAAACATCGTAACGCATATTAAGATCGCTGACAAGTGAATCGGGTAAAACGCGGTGAGTAGCTGATTGCTGCAGAACTATTGAATCGGAGTTCTTTGCCGTTATCACAACCGGAAACGTTGAAAAAATCAATTTCAAGTCGATCCAAAAAGATTTTACATTTTCGTAAATCGTTTCAAGTGCAATCAGATTTTCAATTCCGCCGGATCTATCGCCGTAAATCTGCCAAATACCCGTTAAACCGGGGCGGGATTTAAAACGGCTTCTCTGCAGATAAAAATCGGGATACTCTTTATTCATAATTTTCAAATCTTCAATCATAAACGGGCGGGGACCAACAAACGACATTTGTCCCAACAAAATATTATAAAGCTGAGGCAACTCATCTAAAGTTGTCCGCCGAAGCCAGGAGGCAAACAACGGGATATTTTCGGCAAAAGAAGGATTGAAAAAAATATCTTCTTTCTTTCGGTGAACATATCTTTTGTGTTTCTGTTTTTTGAGCGTTCTAAATTTAAATATTCTGAATCTGAAATTATTTAAAGTGATCCCCCTCTGTTGAATGAAAATCGGATTAGCCCCAAATTGTAAAAGCAGAATAATTCCGATTATCAATTGCAGAGGCAGCGTTAAAATAATTAGAGTAAGGGATAATATGAAATCAAAAAATCTTTTCATAAATAAGTTATAAAACTATTGTTGAACTAAACTTATCAAAAAATAAATTGAAATTAAAATATAAGAGTCCACAAAATATAATCTAAAATTAAGATTAGTGCAGAGGTAAGAACAAATGACCTAATGGTCGATAGACCTACACCCTCTGCACCACCCTGTGTATGAAACCCAATATGGCAGCCAAGCAGCGCGGTAACTCCGCCGAAAATTACTCCTTTGATCATTCCGAAAATAAAATCCCCGATAACAAAAAATCTTTTTACTGAGTCAAAATAAACATTGAAAGAGACTCCGAGAAAAATATCGGAAATAATGTAAGCTCCCATTACCGCAATAACATTTGCGATTGTAACCAGAACCGGCATCATCATTATTGCGGCAAAAAATCTAGGCATGGCGAGATAACGCACAGGACTAATTCCCATTGTTTCGAGAGCATCAATTTGTTCGGTAACTTTCATCGATCCGATTTCTGCTGCAATTGAAGCCCCAACTCTGCCCGCAATAACAATAGCTGTAAGTACAGGTCCGAGTTCCGTAATTATAGCGCGCGAAGTTGCTGTACCCAAAAAAGAAAGAGGCGCAACACCTTTCAATTGATATGCCGCCTGCCATGCCGCAACTGCTCCTGTAAACACGGCAATAATAAATACAAGCGGAAGCGAATTGACCCCAATGTGTTCCATCTGGTAAAAAAGCAAATTGCGCGATTTTATAAGCCGCGGAGAAAATTTAAATATCTTAAAAAAGAGTATTGATATCTCTCCGAACTCTCTAAAAAAACTTATTGTTTTATTGCCAATTTTTTGAAGCAATCAATCTACCGGAAAAATTATTTTAAATAGTAATATTAAATTACATTATAGAAAAATTAAAGTCACAAATTTTGTTTAATTGCAGACATAAACTCTTCAACTGAGTTGGACTGCAGTAACTGCTCAACTTTCTCTTTATACTTAAATTTATTAGCAATCTCAGCAAGCAGCTGAAGCTGCAGTTCGTTTTTATTAACCGGAGTTAAAAGCATAAAGATTATTTTTGCCGGAAGTTTGTCTGCCGCATCAAAATCAATCCCATTCTTATTTATTGCCGCCAGCACAATAGGTTTTGCAATTTCAATTTTTGCGTGAGGAATAGCCAAATGATTCTGTATTCCTGTAGGGATCAACATTTCTCTTTCCCAAATAGCCTTACTGATTTTTGTTTTATCAAGTTTATAAATTGAGGAAACTTTAACAGATAATTCTTCAATTACTTCTTCCTTGGTTGTAGCTTTTGAAAAAAATATATTTTTCGATGTCAGCAGATCAACCAGCGAGTACATTTTCAAATCTTTTGTGAAAAGACTTATCAGCGGACCGCTTAATATAGAGCTTAGCAATACCAGTATTATTATTCCAACAAAAATTGAAGGATTAATTATTCCTGCCTGCAGCGCGAATATACTAAGAACAATCTCCAGCACACCGCGGGCGTTCATTGCAAACCCGACCGTAAAACTTTCGTTTCTGCTGAAGCCGCTCCAATAAGCTCCCAATCCGCAGCCTATTATTTTTCCTGCAAAACCGATTACCAATATTACTATGGTAACTACCGGATCGAAGGCTTCCACAAAATTCATTTTCAGCCCTATCGAAACAAAAAAGAGAGGGGCGAAAAAGTTTGTGATAAATTGATTTACAATTTCACGAGTGCGGAATGAAAGATGCACCGAATCGCCGATGGCAACCCCAACAATAAAAGCACCGAAGATTGAGTGTACCCCGATTTTTTCAGTGACCGCCGCACCAATCAATGCCAGCACCATTACAAATCCGATAATTCCCCCGGGCCAGGATAATTGGCTTTGAATCCATGGCAGAATTTTGTGAATTATTTTTCTCACAAATATCAGCATTATTACTACGAACAAAAGCGTGTAGAGTATTGTCGATCCGACGTTACCCGCATGTCCGCCGGCATCAATCATCCCTAAAAATATAGAGAATACGATCCACCCTATAAAATCGTTGAACATTGCCGCAGCCATAATT
>JAENZU010000428.1 GCA_016841125.1 Melioribacter sp.
CCATGCGTCTTCTGCCTTTTGCACTTTTGCTTTTGCGCTGTTTAATGTGAACGGAGGTTTTAAAACTTGTTTCATTGTTTCTATCCTAATAGTTATTCATTTCCGGTTTTAATTTTGTTGACAACGGGGAGTTGGCAAATGACGTACCAATACGGACTGAATGTCTTAAATTATTTAATTAAAAAGAGTTAGATAGATTGAATTGTGAGATAGCCGATATTGAAATTGCCAATATTTTGACAGGTTGCCAAAATATTGGCATACGCCGCAACTATTTTGGTTTAGTAATATTTAATTTTTTAATTCGGGCATCAAGAGTGGTACGCCTAACATCTAAAATTTTTGCGGCACCATTTTCACCGCTTATTTTCCAATTTGAAGCTTCAAGCGCTTTTAGAATATGTTTTCTTTCATTTTCCAATAATGTGTTAATGCTTTGGTCATCGTTTGAAATTAAATTTTCAAAATAATCACCAATATGAAGCTTTGTTCCCTTAGTAATAATCACTGCCCTCTCAATCACATTTTCCAGCTCGCGTATATTACCCGGCCAGGAGTAATTTGATAACTTTTTTATACTTTCATTTGAGATCGATTCAATTTTCTTGCCGAATTTGAGACCGTATTTTAGCAAGAAGTGTTTAACTAAAATTGGAATATCCTCTTTTCTTTCGCGAAGAGGGGGTAGTTCAATGGGGAATACATTTAATCTGTAATAAAGGTCTTCTCTGAAATTTCCTTTCTCAATTTCTTCCTTCAATTCTTTATTAGTAGCAGCTATTACACGTACATCAACTACTGTTGTTATAGAATTTCCAATTCTTTCAAATTCGTTTTCCTGAAGGACTCGCAGAAGTTTCGATTGAAGCTCCAGCGGCAATTCTCCAATCTCATCCAAAAAAATTGTCCCCTGATCGGCAAGTTCAAACCGTCCTATTTTTTGCTGGAGCGCACCAGTAAAAGCACCTTTTTCATGTCCGAATAGTTCACTCTCGATTAAAGTAGATGGAAGCGCAGCGCAATTAACTTTAACCATTGCACTATTATTGCGGTCACTTAAATTATGAATCGCCCGAGCTATCAATTCTTTCCCTGTACCTGATTCCCCAAGGATTAATACTGTGGCATCTGTATCGGCCACTTGCTCAACTTGTGAGAGAACTTTTTTAAATTTTTTACTTTGACTTATGATTTCTTCAAAATTATGATCAAGCTTTATTTCTTGTTGAAGATATTTATTTTCTTCTTCAAGCTTTTCTTTTAGAGTTTCCAATTCCGTGAGGGCTATTTGTAAGTCATGATTAGTTTTTTTTATAATCTCTTCAGATTGCCTTCTTTGCGTAATATCTTTAAATACAACAACTGCCCCAAGAATTTTGCCATTGTCATCTTTTATTGGTGTACTTGTATATTCAACAGGAAAAGAGGTACCATCCTTCCGCCAAAATAATTCATTTTCAACATGGTGGACTGTTCCATCTTTGAATGCGGCATAAATATAACACTTGGTTTCTTGGTATTTGGTACCATCACCTTTTGTATGGTGGATTATATTATGTTGGTTTTTACCAATTAGATCTTTTAATTCCCACACTACCATTTGAGCAGCAGCATCATTCACAAATGTAGTATGTCCATTTATATCGAGCCCGTAAATACCTTCACCAGCATATTGTAAAATTAGTTCATGAAATTTTTGCAGGCGTTTTAATTCTTCTTTAAGATTTTTCATTCTTTTTGGAATAGTTAAATAGGATTTTATTTCGTTAAAATAGGTAATAAGAAAAATTATTCAAAATACGTCTTTAATTTAGTTGGCAGAAGAACTTATACAGTTGATATTAGTTACTTTGCAATTGTGATACTTCTTATTATAAATAAGCTGATATTACTTGAAAGCAATGTAAAGTATAAGTGTTGTAGCAACTTATAAAATAAAGTTAACTTGTATTATTGTAGAACTTTAAAATATTTGTCCTAAACATTTATTATTATAAAATCTTTAATTACTTTTGGAAATTATAAATCAAACCTTATTTCTGTTGTCTATTTGGGGATGATAACTAATCGGTTTTAGTTCCCATGGTAAAATATCCTCTTTTAATGTGCTAAGCAGTATAGTAATCTCAAATGCTGATTATTGATCTAAATATTTTTAAAATAGGAGTTCATTAAATCTGTAAAGTATGATTAAAGCTATCTCGCAAGAGAAATAAAAAATGAATTACATCTCAATTAAACTATACCGCAAAGTTATTGATCACGCTATAAGCGAAGGCTTGTCACGCGACTACCTCATGGATTTACTAACTCCGCTTGACTCAATTGATTCTATCCAAGCTGTTCCTGCCGATCAGTTCTTTGAACTTCATGAAAAATTAGAAAAAGAATTGGGACCCGGATTTTCTGTGCGCGTAGGTCAGCAGATGAAAATTGAGGATTACGGTGTACTTGGTTTGTCTTGGAAAACATGTTCCCGCGCCGGCGAAATATTTGAACGATCTGAGCGTTACTTTAAGCTGCTCTCAAACACCTATTTATTTAAGGTGGAAAAAGCTGAAAAAATATCCCGTGTTTATTTAAACCGCGAAGCACACCGGCGGGGAGTGGAGCTATCCAATGAGGCAACTATGTCTGCTGCAGTTGTGGTACTACAAGCAATGACTGAATCAAACATTTCTCCCGTTGAAGTTTCATTTAAGCATGCCCCTCCCAAAAAGCTGGATGATTACAGGGAGGCTTTTAATTGTCCCATCTTATTCAACCAGTCTCAGAATTATATCGCTTACAAAACTGAAGACCTCGAAATGCGCACTGCAAAAGCGGATGTAAGTATAAATAAGTTTCTGATTGAGAGAGTTGAAGAAGAAACCAAAGGGATTAAATTAAGTGCAAACAAAATAGTATTCGATATTGAAAATTTGATCAAGGATGCGTTGCCCAGCGGAATTCCGGGTGTTGATCAGATCGGGCAATTAATAGGGCTAAGCAGACGTACACTCACACGCAGATTATCTGAAAATGGTCTAACTTTCAGAGACCTGATCAAAAAAACTCAAGAGGAAGTTTCAAAAGACCTTCTAAAAAATTCAACAAGAAGTATTGCTGAAATTGCATTTGAAACAGGCTTTTCGGATCAAAGCGCTTTCAGTCGCGCATTTAAAAATTGGACAAACATTTCCCCGGCTGAATACCGCAAATCCCACTAAAAAGACATTTTGGCTTATTTTGTCAAAACATTGGCTTAAAGTGTCAAGCATTTACTACCTGCCATATATTAACTTTGATCTGTAAATAAAAATAAAGGCAGGTAAAATGGAAATCTCAATTAATTCGATACTCTTATTTGGTGCGGTAACACTAACCGGTCTTTCTGCGGGACTTTTCTATGCCTGGTCTGTCTCTGTAATACCGGGCACAAAAAAAGTTGATGCTTCCGTATATTTAGAAACCATGCAGTCAATTAACCGGGCTATTCTTAGTCCGGCATTCTTTCTCATATTTTTCGGAAGCTTAATATTTTTAATTTTCGGAAGCGTTTATCAATTTAATAACGGTAAAACCATTTTCTGGTTTATGCTAACGGCATCGCTTCTATATCTAATTGGAACAGTCGGGGTTACAGGATTAGGAAATGTTCCGCTGAACAATCAACTGGATGCACTGAACCTCAATGAAATGTCTCCCCACAAGCAATTAGAATTCAGAGATTATTATGAGAGCAAATGGAAT
>JAENZU010000429.1 GCA_016841125.1 Melioribacter sp.
TCAAATAAATTAATTGAGAAAGAGGTATTAACCAAACTAGCCTTTGATGAATTCAAAAAAGAGATTGTAAATCATGTAAATGAAGCCGCAGATTGGGCATTAAGTCAAGACGATCCCAATCCCGATACTGCTGAAAGATACGTATTAGATGAGAGCGGTAAACGGGAAAAACTTCCGTATGAAAAATCTACCAAAACCGGGAAACCAATTGTGATGGTTGATGCGATCAATCACGCTTTACGTGAAGAGATGGACCGTAATGATAAAATTTATGTTTTCGGTGAAGATGTTGCTGATCACAAAGGGGGTGTATTTTCAGCCACTAAAGGACTCTCGACTAAGTTCGGTAATGAAAGAGTATTTAATTCACCTCTTGCTGAAGCAAGTATTGCCGGTGTGGCAATCGGAATGTCTTTAACCGGTTTGAAACCGTGCGTTGAAATTCAGTTCGGCGATTACATCTGGCCAGCATTCATGCAGATACGTGATGAATTGGTGATGTACCGTTACAGATCCAATAATTTATTCGAAGCCCCTGTAGTTTTCCGTGTTGCTGTCGGCGGATTTATTCACGGCGGCTTGTATCACAGTCAAAATATTGAAGCATTTTTCTCTCACATGCCGGGTCTGTTAATTGCATATCCCTCAAATTCTGCCGATGCAAAAGGTCTTCTCAAAACGGCTTTGCGTTTGAATGATCCTGTCCTCTTTTTGGAACACAAAGGATTGTATAGACAAAGTCATGCAACCAAACCCGAGCCTGAAGCCGATTATTTGCTTCCGTTCGGTAAAGCTAAAGTTGTTAAAGAGGGAAGTGATCTTTCAGTTATTACTTGGGGTGCGATGGTTCACGAAAGTAATTTTGCTATTAAAAAGTTAGAGGAAGAAGGTCATTCAGTTGAGATAATCGATATCAGAACAATTGCACCACTGGATGAAGAAACAATATTTTCATCTGTTAGAAAAACCGGTAAAGCTATTGTTATTCACGAAGATACACTGACTGCCGGATTCGGTGCAGAAATAGCTGCTAAAATTGCAGATAATTGTTTCGAAAATTTAGACGGACCGGTAAAGAGAATAGGTGCCAAGGATACACCAATTCCGTATCATCCGAAACTTGAAAAAACAATTCTTCCGACAAGAGATAATATTTACGAAAGAATTAAATCGATATTAGAATATTAAAAAATTGAATAAACCGGGGAATATTAAATGAAGGTTAATGTTGTAATGCCCAAAATGGGTGAAAGTATTAATGAAGGTACGCTGATTAAATGGCATAAAAAAGAAGGCGATAAAGTTGAAAAGGATGAGATAATATTTGAAATAAGTACCGATAAAGTGGATACGGAAATTCCCAGTCCGGAAGATGGAATCTTGGCTGAGATCAAAGTTTATGAGCAGGAAACTGTTGAAGTTGATACCGTTGTTGCAGTAATTGAAACTGATGCGGATTCCGCCTCGAGTTCAAATAGAGACTCGGGCGGGGAAGAATCAAAAGAAGAAAATCCGAAAGAAAAGGAAACTCCTTCCACAACGCAAGTCGGCGGCGAACTTGTTGATATAACTATGCCGAAGATGGGCGAGTCTGTGATGGAAGGAACGATAATCAAATGGCACAAAAAAGAAGGGGATAAAGTTGGGCGCGATGAAATAATATTTGAGATAAGCACTGATAAAGTTGATACTGAAGTTCCGGCTCCTGTTGAAGGTACACTAGCTGAAATACTTCATGGTGAAAATGAAACTGTTGATGTAGATACAGTAGTCGCTAGAATTTCAACCAGCGGTGGTGTTCCTAAAAAAGTAAAAGAAGAAACCGGAAAGAAAGAAGAAGCATCCCAGTCATCCAAGGAGGAAATGGTTAGCGAATCCAATGATTCTAAAGAAGAAACTAAAACTCAAGCGAAGTCAGATTCAACAAAAGAATTAGATGATTCAGACAGATTTTATTCTCCTTTGGTTATGAATATCGCAAAGAAAGAGAATGTTTCGTATGATGAATTAGAAAATATCGAAGGCACCGGAATAAACGGCAGAGTTAGCAAAAAAGATATTTTAAATTATCTCGAAGATCGTAAAAGCGGGAAAGCTCAAAAACCTGCAGCAAAATCGAAAGCTGAACCTGAATCCAAAAAAGAAACAAAAGAACAGCCAAAATTTGAACCTTCCTTCACAAAAGGTGAGGGTGTAGATATCATTCCAATGGATAATATCCGGCAGAGGATCATGTATCACATGGAAAACAGCCGCGATACTTCTGTTCACGTTTCTGCTGTTATAGAAGTGGATATGACGAAGATTCATAATTTTATTCAGCAAAACAAGCAAAAGTTTTTAGATCAGGAAAATATTAAACTCACTTATATGCCGTTTATTTCATATGCGTGTATCAGAGCATTAAAGGAATTCCAACTTGTCAATACTTCGATAGACGGTAAAAATATTGTGCAGAAAAAATATATCAATTTAGGATTCGCAGTTTCAGTAGAACCGAATGGCTTAATTGTACCGAATATTAAAAATGCAGATGAAAAAAACATTAGAGGTTTGGCAAAATCAATTTCGGAATTAAGCCGTAAAGCTAGAAGTAAAGGTTTAACGCCCGATGATATTATGGACGGCACTTTTACAATTACAAATTATGGAGTGTTTGGCACATTGTTCGGGACTCCAATAATCAATCAGCCGGAAGTTGCGATACTTGGTGTCGGAACCGTTACAAAGAAACCTGTTGTTGTTGAAGTTGACGGCGCCGATTTAATAGCTATCAAACCAATGATGTATCTTTCGCTGAGTCACGATCACAGACTGGTGGATGGAATGCTCGGCGGTCAATTTCTAAAATCTATTAAAGACACTTTAGAAAATTTCGATACTTCAATTGTATAGAAAACTTTAATTAAATCTAAATTCTCATTCCATGCATGATGAAGAATCTAATCTTTTAGAGATAATTATTGAGATTCCCGTTTTCGTGGGAATGACAAAATGGAAAAAATATTATTGCTTTTTGAAAACATTCACAGCTTGTCGTTCCGGGCTTGATCCGGAATCTAATCTTTGAAAAGAATGAAAACAAAAAATTATTTTTATTAATTTGGAAGAAAGTAAAAATTAAATATTCCAAAGTTTGAGGATTAAATGATAAATCAGCATCAGAAAAAATACGCGGAAACTGCTGAAAAAAGTAGAGGTGAATTAGGGAAACGCCCTGATTGGTTAAAAGTAAGACTCCCAACAGGTGAGAATTATAAAGATGTTCACAAATTAATGCGTAACGCTAAACTTAACACCGTGTGTGAAGAAGCACGCTGCCCAAACATTGCCGAATGCTGGAACAGCCGCACTGCTACCTTTATGATTTTGGGTGATACTTGTACCAGAAGCTGCGGCTTTTGTAATGTAAAAGTCGGGATGCCTAACGAATTTGATTTAGATGAACCGCGTCGAGTTGCAGAATCTGTAGAAGCACTTAATCTTAGACACGTCGTTATTACATCGGTTAATAGGGATGAATTAAAAGATGGCGGTGCATCTATTTTTAGCGAAACCATAAAACTTATTCGTGAAAAAATGCCCAAATGCACGATCGAAATCCTAATTCCCGACTTTAAAGGTGAAGAACATGCTTTCGAAATTATAATGCAAAATCCGCCGGATATTCTTAATCACAATTTAGAGACGGTTGAAAGGTTATATCACGCAGTTCGACCGCAGGCAAAATAT
>JAENZU010000430.1 GCA_016841125.1 Melioribacter sp.
GCTGCTAAAAATAAAAAATCAATTGAAGAAGCTGCCCGGGATCTTCGATATAAAAGTCTCAGCGAGATTGCCGCCAAAAATAATTTCAATAAAATTGCTACGGCACATAACAGCAACGACAACGCGGAAACACTAATATTTAATTTAATAAAAGGGACAGGCATAAGCGGTCTCTCCGGAATTCCCATAATTAGGGAAAACATAATTAGACCTTTACTAAATTTGAGTAGAGAGGAAATTGAAAATTATCTCGGCGAAAATAAAGTAAAATTTAGGGTCGACTCAACTAATGCACAAACTGATTTCAGCCGTAATTTTATTCGACATGAAATTTTTCCGAAGATCAGAGAAATTAATCCTTCGTTTGAAACTTCTTTTCTAAATACGAGTCTTATCCTTAAAGATTTTAATGAATTTATTAAAAACTATAAATTTAATTTAATAGAAAGATTTGTAAAATCTGAAGCTGGTGCGGTTTCGGTATCAAAAGAATTGTTCAGATTAGAAAGTAAATTCATTTGCGGTGAAGTGATAAAAGAAATTTTGAAAAACAATTTTGGCTTTAATACTTCATTAAATGATTATCAAAAAATAATAGATTTAACCGAAAAGCAATCGGGGGTTACGGAGGAATTGAATCGCAGTCTAGAAGCAGTAAATGACAGAGAAAATATTGTGATCAGAACACAAACTACCGAAGATATTTTTTACTCAATAAAGCCCGGGGAAATTGTTAAAGTCGGAAACCTGGAATTAGGTATTGATATTGCCGAACCCGGTTCAAATTTGTTAAGGAGCAATAAGAAGGAAGAAATAATATCTGCGGATAATACGGATGATATTTTTATATTACGCAAATGGAAATTGGGGGACAAGTTTAAGCCCCTTGGAATGAGGGGTGAAAAAAAGATATCTGATTTTTTAACTGATGAAAAAGTACCTTCATCAAAAAAAAAAGAGCAGTTAATTCTGCTAAATAGGAACAATATTGTATGGGTTGTTGGTTTAAGATTGGACAATAGATATAAAGTTGTTGATAAAACTAGGAATAAATACCGTTTATGGATAAAGTAAAATCAAATTTGAAAGATGAAGTTCACATAGGCAATGAAGTTTTTGTGCCGCTAATTACTGAAGAAGAAATTCAAAAAAGAGTAGCCGAACTCGGAAAACAAATCTCCGAAGAATATAAAAGTAAATTGCCAATTTTCATCGGCATCTTAAATGGCTCTTTTATTTTTCTATCGGACTTAATTAAAAACGTCGATATTAACTGCGAAATTGACTTTTTCAAATTATCAAGTTATGGTGACGCAAAGATTTCTTCCGGCAATGTAAAAATGCTCAAAGAACTGAATGCCGATATTAACGATAGACACCTGATAATTGTTGAAGATATTGTGGATTCAGGTTTATCAATCAAATATATTGAAGACTTGCTTAAAGATTTTACGCCCGCAAGTATGAAAGTTGCATCACTGTTAGTTAAGCCCGATAGCCATAAATATAAAGTTAAAATTGACTATATTGGGTTTGAAATTCCTAGTAAATTTGTTATTGGTTATGGGCTTGACTACGCTCAGAAGTATCGTAATTTAAGATCAATTTATGTTTTAAGTGAATAAGAAGGATATTTATTAAATGTTTGAAGAATTCAGATCGTTAAAAATGGCAGACAAAAATAATACCCCACCTAATCCGAGAAATAAAAAGAAGCCGGCAGGCGGACCGCAAAAACCTGACGGCGAATTTGACTGGTGGAAAATAATTAAAACCGTAATGAGCTGGGGTGCAGTAATTATTGCCGCAGTTATTGTTATGCAGTTCATGCGTTCGGGTAATACCGAATCAACGGAACTTACTTTTGATGTTTACAAAAAATTACTTGATGAAGATAAAATTGCCGCAGCAAAAATAATTAAAAGTGATATTAATGATTATACCTTTGAAGGCACTCTAAAAAGCAAAGAATTTATTAATAATGCACCGATTACAAAATTTACTATTACACTAGTTGAACCGGTAATTCAAGATCAAGTTAAAATTTGGCAGGAAAAAGGTATAAAATATACTTTTGTTAAAGAATCCAACGAATGGCTCACGGTTTTACTCGGCATTATTCCATGGATTTTAATTATCGGTGTTTGGATTCTGTTTATGCGAAGGATGCAAGGCGGCGGCGGAGGTCAAAAAGGAATTTTCAATTTTGGAAAAAGTAGAGCCAAATTGATTTCTGAATCTGCAATTAAAGTTACTTTTAAAGATGTTGCCGGGGCAGACGAAGCAAAACAGGAACTTGAAGAAATAATCGAATTTCTTAAAGAGCCAACTAAATTTCAAAAACTTGGCGGTAAAATTCCCCGAGGCGTTCTTCTGCTGGGACCTCCGGGAACCGGAAAAACTTTGTTGGCAAGAGCAGTAGCAGGGGAAGCCGGAGTTCCATTCTTTTCAATAAGCGGTGCTGACTTTGTTGAAATGTTTGTTGGTGTTGGTGCCAGCCGCGTGCGCGATCTTTTTGAGCAGGGTAAAAAAAGTGCGCCTTGTATAATATTTATTGATGAGATTGATGCAGTCGGTCGTCACCGCGGAGCTGGTTTAGGCGGAGGTCACGATGAACGTGAGCAGACACTAAATGCACTGCTGGTAGAAATGGATGGCTTTGAGCAAAACAGCGGGGTAATTATTATTGCCGCTACCAATAGACCTGACGTGCTTGATCCCGCTTTACTTAGACCCGGGAGATTCGACAGACAAGTTGTTGTTGATAGACCTGACGTTAAAGGTAGAGAGGGAATTCTAAAAGTACACACTCGTAAAATTCCTTTAGCCAAAGATGTTGATTTGAGTGTGCTGGCAAAGAGTACACCGGGATTAGCCGGTGCGGAAATTGCAAATATGGTAAATGAAGCCGCTCTGCTTGCAGCTCGCAAAAGTAAAAAAGAAGTTGACATGCTCGATTTTGAAGAAGCTAAAGATAAAGTGATGATGGGAATTGAGCGCAAAAGTATGATCATTTCCGAAGAGGAAAAGAAAGTTACCGCTTATCACGAAATTGGTCATGTTCTTGTTGCAAGAATGATTCCCGACGCAGACCCGGTTCACAAAGTTACGATTATTCCACGTGGCAGAGCTTTGGGTGTAACAACTTACCTTCCGGTTGATGAGAAGCATACATATTCAAGAGAATATCTCCAGGCGATGATTACATACGCACTCGGCGGCAGAGCTGCTGAAAAACTTGTATTTAATCAATTTACTACCGGTGCAGGAAACGACATTGAAAAATCAACCAGCATTGCTCGTAAAATGGTTTGCGAATGGGGAATGAGCGAAACTTTAGGTCCAATTTCATTCGGATCTAATGAAGAAGAATTATTCCTCGGAAGAGAAGTAACCAAACATAAAACTTATAGTGAAAAGACTGCTCAGGAAATTGATTCGGAAATCAGTTCCATAGTTACCGAATGTATGGATCGTGCGCAGCAAATATTAAAAGAGAACATCGAGATTCTTCATAGATTGTCGCTCGAATTACTTGAAAGGGAAATATTAGATTCCGATGAGATAGATAAAATTATTAATGGTGAAGATCTGCCTCCGTTAGTTAAAGAAGATCTAATAAAAAATATTTCGGAAAATGAGGCGATTATTCCCGATCATGTTAAAAAATTAATGGAAGAAAGAGGTCAAAAGAAAACTGATAATCAAAAAAATTCCGGTAATGACA
>JAENZU010000431.1 GCA_016841125.1 Melioribacter sp.
ATTTGATACATTATCTATCCACTTCTCCAAGAACAATGTCAATACTACCGAGAATTGCTACAACATCGGAAACCAGATGACCTTTGCACAATTCTCCAAATACTTCTAAACTTACAAATGAAGGACCTCTGACTTTAACTCTGAATGGATTAACTGTGCCGTCGCTAATAATAAAATAGCCGAGTTCACCGCGCGGATTTTCAACTCGTCCGTAAATAGACCCAACCGGAGGTTTAATACGTTTGGGTATAGCTGAAGAAACGTCCCCTTCCGGTATCTGCTCGAGGGCTTGCTCTAAAATTTTTATACTTTGCTCAATTTCCAAAACGCGAACATAATAACGATCCCAACAGTCGCCTAGAGTTCCCATCAATCCTTCGCCGACCGGGATATCATAATCAAATCTATCATATATTGAATAAGGATCTTCGCGCCTCAAGTCAAAGGGGAGTCCGCTTGCTCTTAAATTCGGACCTGTCATTCCATAGTTGATTGCTGTGTCTAAAGGCAGGATACCAACGTTCGCAGTTCTTTCGATGAATATTTTATTGAACGTTAAGAGATTGTTTAATTCTTTAATATTTGGTTTATAGTAATTCAAAAACTCTTTTGTCAAACGAATAAAATCCGGGTGCAGATCATGAGACACGCCGCCGACCCACATATAATTGTAAAGCAGCCGGGCGCCGCACGTCATTTCAAATAGTGAAAGGATTCTTTCGCGGTCTCTAAATAAATAAAGAAAAGGAGTAAATGCGCCAATATCCAAACCATTAGTTCCCAACGCTACCATGTGAGATGCTATACGCTGCAGTTCACCCATGATTACGCGGATATACTCAACTCTTTCCGGTACTTCAATTCCTAATAATTTTTCAACTGTAACTACATAACCGAAATTGTTATACATCGAAGCTAGGTAATCCATTCTATCGGTGTAAGGAATTACTTGAGGATAGGTCATCGCTTCGGCATGTTTTTCAAAACATCGGTGCAAATAACCGATATGCGGTTTTACATCTTTTATCAACTCGCCTTCGAGTTCCAATTCGAGTCTCAGTACCCCGTGTGTAGAAGGGTGCTGCGGACCCATATTCAATATCATTTCTTCAGTTTTAACAGACATTGTATTTAGAATCAAGTATCAAGATTTTAGTATCAAGAATTAAGTATTTAGTGTCAAGAATCAAGATTTTTGTATCAAGAGTTATTGGATAATTTAGTTTTCAATCCGTAAATCATTTTCTGTATTTCAGTCACTTTATCATTTAGATAATTGAAGTTGTTCTCATTCAAATAATTTAATTCGTTAGCAATAGTTAATTGAGTTTCTAATTCAAAAGCCGAACCGTTGGAAATATCTAAAAATCTTATTAGATCTTTATCACTATTTCTACCACAGCCTTCGGCAATATTTGATGGTATCGAAACGGCAGACCTTCGAATTTGACTAGTCAAACCAAGTAATTCTTCTTTAGGAAAATTAGCTGTATTTTTATAAATATTTATCACAAGTTCCTTCGATTTAATCCAAACTTTTAGTTCTTTAAAATTATGCATCTATTCAATTTCTATATCTTGATACTCAATTCTCAAATCTATAATCTAATAAGGCACTTTCATTCCCAAATAGAATTCCGGATTTTTATAATCCTTTCTAAGTGGGTGACTGCCTTCCGGCCAATCATATGGCATTAATATTCTTGTTAAATTGGGATGATGTAAAAATTTAATTCCGATCATATCAAAGGCTTCGCGTTCGTGCCAATTTGCTGTTTTCCAAATTCCTTCAACCGATTCAACTTCAGGCTGATCTTTGGTGACCGAAACTCTAAGAGTAACTTTATGTTTATTTTTAATAGAGTGGAGGTGGTAATAGACACTTAATGTACCCCCCTTAATTATTTCAGTACCTTCATCGTCTGAATCTTTTTCACCGTTAGCATCATCTACACCCGACAGCACCATGAGAGAATCAAATTCCAAATCTTCTTCATCACGAAGAAATAATCCAATTTCATTAATCTTTAGAGGTTCAATGGTGATTATGGGCTCAACCGGCTGTTCGGAATGTAATTCCAAAACTGCTTCTGGAAATTTATTTTTGAGAATTTCGAAAACTTCTTCTGGTTTTTTCATGCAATTCTTTTTCTAAGGGATTCGTTTCTGATCTTTTCCTGTAATTTCAATAGCCCTTCTAATAAAGCTTCAGGTCTCGGGGGGCAACCGGGTACGTAAACATCAACCGGAATTACGCGGTCGACACCTTTTAAAACATGATAACCGTGTTCCCAGTATGGTCCGCCGCAATTGGCGCAGCTTCCCATCGAAATGATGTATTTGGGATCCGGTATTTGCTCGTACAATCTTTTAATTCGTGTAGCCATTTTCAGCGTAACGGTACCGGAAATTATTATCACGTCTGCCTGACGCGGAGTATTACGTGGAATAACGCCGAACCTGTCAAAATCCCTGTGAGATGCCGATGTTGCCATCATTTCAATTGCACAGCATGCTAGACCGAATCCGAGCTGCCACAAAGAAGAGAGGCGCGCCCAATTCATCAGATCATCAGCTTTTGCTATAACAATATTACTATCGGAAAATTCTGTATCTAATAAGCTTTTCATGCTTTAATTTCTTCGGTAATTTGATTTTCGGAATCATTAATTTTAAGAGGCGCTTTTTTGTTTTTTAAAATTTCATTCAAAATGGGAGGCGAAATTATTCCTCTTTCCCAATCGAGATCTCCTTTCCGCCATTCGTAAGCCATACCCAATCCTAACACAAGCAGAAAAACCAAACCGACTAAAAATCCATAAAATCCGTAATCTTGATAAGTTAATGCCCAAGGGAAAAGAAGAACAACTTCAACATCAAAAATCAAGAAGATAAGTGCAACAACATAAAATCGAATATTGAATTTTATCCAGGGTGAGCCAACCGGGTTTTCACCGCATTCGTATATTAACATCTTTTCTTTTGTAGGTCTGGAGGGTCGGATAAGCTTAGCGGCAAATAAGGCTATTAAAACAAATACAACTGCCAAGAGTATGAAGACAAAAATCTTTCCGAATTCGGTGAGCATAGTTCCTAAAATTAATTTTGAGAAAAATAATACATCAATGTTTTAATGTCAACAAATCTTAAAACTCTATAAAACAAATTAAGGATGTTGAAGGATTATTCAAATAAAATTATACTATTTTTTTACTTTTTATTAATTTTAAAATTAGTTTGCATTATAAAATAATCACAAAACGGAAAATGATGTATGAAACATTTTAAAGTTTATATTTTAATGATATTGATTTTATTGGGTTTTAGCGCTAATCATGCTCAAGAAGCAAGCAGTGAAGTTGTAACGCTTGAAACGATTCTGCAATTAAAAGGAATGTATCTGCCTAAACCTGTCTTTTCCGATAAAGGCAAAAGTGAATTCAAAGCTTCCGATCTCCTAGATTTTGAAAATTTTGAATTAAGTAGTTTTTGGCCTTCAGAGGGAGAACAAGTTCAAGTAAATAATAAAAAGAAATTGAGTTGGGAAAAAATTAATAGTGAGGAGAATTCATTTCAATTGAGAAATGAGAAACGTGAAAATTTCTACGAGGTTGCGTATTTAGCATTTTACATTCAAACAGAGAGATGGTTGGAAACAAAACTAAATCTATCTTCCTGCCAAATGTTAAATGCTTATCTGGAAGGTGAAACTATATTAAAA
>JAENZU010000432.1 GCA_016841125.1 Melioribacter sp.
AGAAAATCTAAGTCGGGATTAAATACTTATCATTTCACAAGTTATGATAGTATTAAATTCTTGATATATTTTCCTAATGAACAATCTGGGATAATATTTCTGAATCCTTTTTTTATTATCATCATCACACTCGATATAAATAATTAAATACTTGAGGATAAAATGACTGAGCATTTAACAAAGCAAGATTTTTTGGAAAAAGTTTTCGATTTCGAAAATGAAAAAGAGTGGAAATATAAAGGTGAACTTCCGGCAATAATTGATTTTTATGCCGACTGGTGCGGACCCTGTAAGATGGTTGCTCCAGTATTGGAAGAATTATCTGAAGAATACCAAGGTAAACTTAATATATATAAGATCGATACCGAAGTTGAACAGGAATTAGCCGCAGCTTTTGGTATAAGAAGCATCCCTTCTATTTTGTTTATACCGGTTGACGGTAAACCTCAAATGGCACAAGGCGCATTGCCGAAAGATGCTCTTAAAAATATTATAAATGATGTGTTGACCGTTGCAGCATAAATAAAACCAACTACATTTTTCAAAATTAAGCCGGTTTAATAGCCGGCTTTTTTTTATTCATTAAAACAAGATGTTTTCGTATAATTAGCATTTCAATTATTTATTTTGAGGAATGGATGGTACGAAAATCAATCTGCTTTATTTTGTTGGCAGCGTCGATGAGTTTTCAATTGCTGGCTCAGGAAAATGAGGAGGATAATCAAGTTGATGTATCTTCAATTTTATCTTTATTTAAGGGCATAACTTTTTCAGGTCAATATTTTCTTGCGTACCAATCCGGCAGAGACTACAATAAAAATTTTAATGAGTTTTTACTCAAACGAGGTTATGTAACAATCAAAAAATCTTTTAGGGATAACTTTTCTGCACGAATAACCCAAGACATTTCCGTTGATAGAGAAGGCGACGGAGAGGGTGATATCGAATTAAGATTAAAATATGGGTTCCTTAAATATGATTTTGAAGATTTGTTCATATTTACCGACCCTAACGTTGAGTTTGGTCTTGTCTCAAGACCATGGCTCAACTTTGAACAGAAAGTAAATTTATATCGTGTTCAGGGACCGATGTTCCTCGATAGAAATAATATATTAAGCTCTGCCGACTATGGAATTACAGTTCAAACTCTACTCGGAGGAGAAGTCGATCAGGAATATCAGGATAATGTGAGTTCAAACTACCCCGGTCTTTTCGGCAGCATAGCTTTTGGCGTTTACAACGGCGGCGGTTATCATGCAATTGAAAAAAATCAAAATAAAATTTTCGAAGGAAGAATAACTTTACGACCTCTTCCCTATTTAATTCCCGGTTTACAATTTAGTTACTTCGGTCTCTTCGGAAAAGGAAATTCCGAATTTTCACCAAATTTCACTGTAGACGGCGGTTTCGTTTCATTTGAGCACGAATATCTAGTATTAACAGGGACCTATTATATCGGAGAAGGAAATCAAGCCGGTTCGGTTATACGTGATGATAAATCTGCAGCTGATCAAAATGGGTATTCGGTATTTGCAGAATTAAAAATACCGCCGATTGATTTAAGTATATTCGGGCGTTACGATTACCTAAAAACAAAATATGAAATTGAATATTTAAAAGGCGAAAGGATAATTGCTGGTTTGTCGTATAGGTTTTTACCCAAGTGTAAATTGCTGGTAGATTATGATAGAGCTAAAAAGTCTAACAGCCAATTTAAAGCCGACGAGATATTTGAGTTAGCAATTGAATTAAATTATTGAGTGAGGAAGAAATCCCGGACTTGTTAAAAGTCCGGGTAATCTTTAATTATTTACAATATTTTTTGTTTCGTCTATTACTGAATCGACTTTCTTTTTCCCTTCGGCAATCCACTCATCAGCTTTCTTTCTGCCATCCTTGAATGATTCTTTTACTTTTTCCTTGCTGCTCTCTAATGCATCTGAGGCATCTTCTAAAAAGTCTTCAGTTTTGTTGGAAATATTTCTTCTAAGTCTCTTTCCGGATACCGGAGTAAATAAAAAAGTCAGTGTACTTCCGATAATACCTCCAACTATAATACCAGTAATAAAACTAGTAAGTTTATCGCTATTGTTTTCCATACTACCTCCACATTGTTCGTTAGTGTTATATTGTAATAAATATAATTATTATAGTCAACTATCATAACCCTTTGCAGGTTCCTTAATGCAAACTGTTTATGATTTTTTGAATTCTATCCTTTTGATTTTCCGGAGCTTTTTCATAAGCAATTTTGAAGTATCGCTTTGCTTCTTTTAGGTCTCCTTTCTTCGCCATTGCATCTCCCAAACTATCATATACGTTCCAAGATTTAGGATTACGTTCAGCATTAAGTTTGAATATTTCGATTGCTGAATCCAGTTCATTTTTTGCCAGAAGAGCGTACCCGTAAGTATTCAACTGTTCTTCATCAGCAATTTCAATTCCATTTTTAATTAATCTATCAGCTTCTTCATTCTTTCCTTTCAGTCTGAGCAATTCAGATTTGACATAAAGATTAGGAAGAGTTGGATTTATTTCGATCGATTTATCAATCCAAACCATTGCCTCATCATAATTAATTTCGTTTTGCAAACAATAATTTGCTGCTTGATAATATCCCTGCCAACTGAAGCCGGGAATAGAAACAAGTTCATTTCTAAAATGATTTAAAACATTTTCGTGAAAATCGATTTCAATTTTAAAAGGTATTTTTAACTTTTCCCAGCGCAAATAAGCAACGCAAGAATTTTGCTTTAAGTCATCAAAACCATATTGAAGCCATTCACAAAATGCAGTGCTGACGGGCTTAACTTTAACTCTTAATGCATTTTTAGATTCATCGTAAAAGAAACTTCCCCAGGCATTATTTACTTTATTAAAAATTATTATCCATTCATCTTCACCCGGTAACAAATGGAAACCATATTTACCAGCGGGCAGATCTTCACCATTAATTTTTACATCGCCCGAAATTTCAAAAGTAGTATTTTTATTAGCACCGCCTCTCCAGATTTCACCGTAAGGAACCAAGCTTCCCCAGATCACCCTTCCCTTTACGCCGGGTCTATGATAGTCAATGGTCATCGATGTAAATCCAATAGTTTGCGATACTGAAGCGTGAGGGCTTATTCTCGGGAAATCAATATTTTGTGAATATTGCAAAACTGATATAAAAATAAAAAGAACAAAAATTTTATATTTGAATTTCATTAGACCTCCGGACACTATCTTAATCTTTTAAATAATATTGATATCTGCACAAATTACTTTTTCGGTTTATGCTTTCCCTTATTGGAATATTTTCTTTTATCCTTTGAATCATGCTTTTTATCAAATCGCTTTTTCTGATAAACTTTACTCTTATCTGCTTCAATTCTTGGAGGATTTTCTCTTACAAAATCGGGCACGTCCGCGAGCAATTCTTCAGGGGGAAGTTCCGGTTCCAGTTTTTGTCCAAGAAATTTTTCAACTGCCGGAATATAAAATGAATCATCTTCTGTTGCAAAGCTAATTGAAATCCCTTTTGAACCTGCTCTACCAGTTCTCCCAATTCTGTGCACATAATCTTCGGGATTTTCCGGCATATTGTAATTAATTACATGAGTGATATCATCAACGTGCAGTCCCCTTCCGGCAACATCTGTTGCAACAAGAACTCTGTAAGTTCCATTTTTGAATTTATCCAATCTTTTCAAACGGGCTTTCTGCGCAACATCTCCG
>JAENZU010000433.1 GCA_016841125.1 Melioribacter sp.
ACTTCCCTACTTCATCGTAAATGTCCATTTCAATTCCAGGAAAAGGTCTCGTTCCGGAACCAGGTTTTAGCGGAACGCTCGGCATCGGTGTGATCATAAACATACCTGTTTCGGTTTGCCACCAGGTATCCATAATAGGACATTTTTCTTTTCCGACAACTTTATAGTACCATTTCCAAGCTTCAGGATTTATCGGTTCGCCTACCGAACCCAGCAGACGCAGCGAAGAAAGATCGTGGCGTGTTACCCATGCATCTCCGAACCTCATCAAACCTCTTATTGCAGTCGGAGCTGTGTACAACATATTAATACCGTATCTTTCGATCATCTGCCACCATCTATTCGGGTAGGGGAAGTTAGGCGCACCTTCATACATAAATGAAGTAGCACCGTTTAATAGTGGTCCGTAAACTATATAGCTGTGCCCTGTAATCCAACCCGGATCGGCAGCGCACCAATATCTATCACCCTCTTGAATATCAAAAACATATTTAAGCGTGGTATAAGTGCCTACCATGTATCCGCCGTGAGTATGAAGAATAGCTTTTGGTTTTCCGGTGGTTCCTGAAGTATATAATATGAATAAAGGATCCTCAGCATCCATTACTTCTAAGGTACAGTCTCTTTGAGCTATCGGGAGGTTCATCAATTCATAATACCACATATCTCTTCCGAATTCCATATTAATATCCTGCCCTGTCCTTTTAACAACAAGCACATGTTCAACATCACCGGCTCTTTGTAGTGCCTCATCGGCAATATCTTTTAACGGAACAATTTTTCCTCTCTGGTAAGCGCCGTCGGCAACTATCAGTAATTTTGATTGACTGTCCTCAATTCTTTCGTGAAGAGCTTCAACAGAAAACCCGCCGTAAACAACCGAATGAATTGCTCCGACCCTGGCACACGCCAGCATAGCGATTACAATTTCGGGAACTCTTCCCATATAAATTGTTACACGGTCCCCTTTTTGAATTCCCATGCTCTTTAAAACATTTGCAAACTTACAAGTCTCACGGTGCAGCGCAAAATAAGAGTAACTTTTAAATTCACCATTCTCCCCTTCCCACACAAGAGCCAGTTTATTTCTTCTAAAAGTTTTAGTATGCAAATCTAAACAATTATAGGAGATATTAGTTTTACCGCCTGTAAACCATTTATAAAACGGTTTATTGGAATCATCAATAACTTTATCCCATTTTTCAAACCAGTGAAGTTCTTCAGCCCGCTCTGCCCAGAATCCTTCATAATCCTCGGTGGCTTTCTTTTGAAGTTCATCCCAATCTTTAATATTTGCGGCACTTATAACATCATCCGATGGATAAAATACTTCCCCTGAAAGCTTAGTATTCATAAACAACTCCTATCAATATTGAATCAATTCACATTTAATTTACTGCGACTACTTCTCTTAAATATAATACCATTCATCTATTTAACTCAAGTTTTTAGAAATAAAAATTCAAAAATATTTATCGAGCTTAATTATTGGTTAAAAAAATAAGTGGAGATACTGAATATTTGAAGTCAAAATAATAATTCGTTTTTTGAAAATTATTTTTTTATTTATTTAATAAACATTATATTTAGACTTAATTTTTAATAAAACTAGTTCTTTAAATAATTTTAAGTGCGAAATAAATAAACAAATTTCACCAAGCAGCGGGCTTAATTAAATAAAATAATAGCGATGCTGTTTTTCACTTTCTTGTTTATTTTTTTTGATCAATTAGTTTTAAATCTCAGCCTGGAGAGGTGGGTGAGTGGCTGAAACCAACGGTTTGCTAAACCGTCATACTTCTAACGGGGTATCGCGGGTTCGAATCCCGCCCTCTCCGCAAAGTCTTGCAAAAGACTTTTAGTTAAAAGTAATTGGCAGTTCCTTTAAGTAGTTTTGTCATTACCGGTTTCCTTAAAGCCTGTTCAATTTATTTTATTATTTAATTTAATTTAGGAGTATCTGTATTATGTCAGAACGTACTCAAGGAACTGTTAAATGGTTCAACAGTTCAAAAGGTTACGGCTTCATTCAGCACGAAGAAGGTGACGATGTATTTGTTCATTTTCAATCAATCGTTGGTGATGGTTACAAAACCTTAGAAGAAGGTCAGAAAGTTGAATTCACAATTACTCAAGGCCAAAAAGGTCCTCAAGCAAGTGAAGTAAAAGTTATCAAGTAATAACAATCTTTTCTGATTTAAAAAGCTCCCCTTGCGGGAGCTTTTTTTTATTTAAATGAGATTCAACTTTTGGAGGTCATTCCAATTAAAGGGATAAAAAGGCGATAAAACTTAGCCGCCATATTCAAAAAAAATTATGCAATTTTTGCCGTCTATCATATATATCTAAAAATTTTATAAACTGCGGGGCAGACTAAAATAGAATTTACTGCCAACTTTTACAGTACTTTCAAACCAAATTTCTCCATGATGCTTTTCGATAATTTTCTTAACAATCGACAATCCAAGTCCGGTGCTTCTCTCGCCGCGTGTGGCTTTTACTCCAGCCGTAGAAAACGGTTTAAATAATTTTTCCTGCTGATCTTTAGGGATTCCCAATCCTTGATCTTCAACACAAAATACTAATGCATCCGGAGTATCATTTATTGAGAGAGTCACTTTTGTATTTTCTTCGGAATATTTTATTGCATTAGAAACAAGGTTATTTAGCACTTGTTCAATTTTTACTCTGTCGATGTTGATAACAAGTTTCTCGGGTAATCCATCAGTTTCTAGTTTGATATTTTTGGAATGCGCTATTGAACTATTAAATAATACAATTTTACTAATCACATTAACTATATCAGTTTCAGTAAATTGCAGTTCTACTTCACTGGCTTCTAAAACTGCAATATCCAATATTTCGTTTAGCAATTGAAGAATTGCTTCCGGGGCTTGTTCAAAAATGGTGAATAGTTCTTTTTGATCCTCATCCAGCATGTGATCAATTTCTTCTCTCAGCATTGCCTGGCTTTGTAAAATGGCATCAGCAGGATTTCGAATGTCATGAGCCGCAATTCTTAAAAATCTATTTTTGTCTTCATTCAATATTTCCAAGGTTTCGTTTTTCTGTTTTAACTCAACAGAAAGTTCTTTTAATTTTTTGTTTGCTAATCTAAGCTCTTCATTTTGTTTTAAAGAATTTTCAAATGTTGAAAAAAGTAAATCCAGAATTTGAACACGCTCAGCAGTAATAGTATGTTTCTTACCACCAAAGAAAATATCTATACCTATTGATGAGCCATGATTCGTATTTCGGATTTCATCATTCATCAACACATATTGAATTCTTTTTAACAACTCAGTTTTTTCGTAGGGCTTTGTAATAAAATTATCTGTTTTTGATTCGAGACCTTTAATAACATCTTCCGGTTCAGATAACGAAGTCAATAGAATTACGGGTATATCTTTAGTTTCCTCACCGTTCTTTAATTTTTTACAGAACTCGTAACCATCCATGCCCGGCATTATTACATCGCTAATTACTAAATCGGGTTTGCTCATCTTTATTTCCAGCATAGCCGCCTCAGCATCCACAGCATCAATCACACTATACCCATTCTGCTCCAGATCATGCTTCAGCTTTAATCTTTGTGAAGCACTATCATCGACTATTAGAATATTTTTTTCCATAATTCCACCTAGCTATTTATTTTTTCCAACATTGTGTAATTCAATTAATTGTTTACCGATATTTTCGGGATTTAAT
>JAENZU010000434.1 GCA_016841125.1 Melioribacter sp.
AGAAATATTACACTAACATTTTTTCAACAATTCAACAATTCAACCATTCATCCATTCAACAATTTATTACTCTCTAACTTCAATCTTTCCGTATCCGTGATATGAACTGAACTCGGGATCGTACATTGCTTCCGCACCGACTGCCGGCAGCACGAATTCCCCTTTATTTACAACGCGCATCAGATAATAATAATCCTGTGTTTTATTTCTTTTCAGCTCGGTGAAAATTATCAATCTATCATCCCGCACATCCAAATACTGCGCGTCAATCGGATTCGGGTTACTCCAATTCAATTGGGCTGACTGAGTTAATCTCGGATTTTCAATCTCAAACCCCGCCGGTACTAGATCCGAAATGAAAACATTCTCCGCCGATCTTTCATAACCGGTTAAAGTTAAACGGCAGACAAGCAATTGTCCCTGCCTGAATTTATTATTTGTGATCTGCGCTCCGGTGTTGTAATCGTAGTAACTTCTTCTAACTTTCATGTAGGAATCTTTTTCCGGTACAACTGCATTTTTCTTAACTCCTTCGGTACTCCAGAAATAATAGACTTCTCCTTTGCCTTGTGCATCCAAACTTAATCCGGCACCATTGAGTTCTGCATCAGTAAATGAAACATCTGCATTATTCATTTTGCCGATCATTTCATCACCCGCTTTTACAGTAACAGTAACGTCGGCATCAGAGTTGAGTTTTGCGGCTTTACCCAAAGCCAAAAATGTAAATGACCTTTCCTGTGTTGAATAGAGCTGATCAACCAAACCGGAGAGATGCTTTATCATCAAAGGAATCTGCTCGTGTGTTGGTTCAACTTCAAGCAGAACGTTAAGCATTATCGCATTTGCGCGTGCTTCGGAATCAAAACTGCCTCCCGTCAATCTGTCTGTTTTTTCGGGTTGGAAAAGATCGGGCAGTACATCATTGAATGAACTCCATTTTCCCATCAGTCCGTATGCACCGGCGAGCAAGTATTTCGTATCGGTCGATAACAAATGCGGTCGTGATTTGTAATAATTCATAGTCGAGATATCCCCTTTACCTGCCAGTGCCAATACATAAAGCGAATAGATAATTTCTTTATTAGCAATTTTGTTTATTGTGTAACGTGTACCGGAATAAGTACGGTAATCAAAAGTACTTTTCTCTTTCGCTTTCCTTTCAAGATAATTCAGAAGTGAGTTTAGAACTGACTGTGACACATTATAACCTGCCTTCTTTGCTTCGAGCAGAAAATGCGCAGCATAAACCGAACCCCACCAGCTTGAGTAGCTACCGCCCTGCCAGTAAGCCATCGATCCGTCGTATAACTGCATCGATTCAATTTTCTTTATTCCCTCATTCACATAATAGACGGGATTGTTTGTTCTGTAAAATTCGGGTGCCACAACTTTTGCAAGTTCCTCAAAGTACAATTGCGGAAATACTTTTGAGACTGTCTGCTCAATGCACCCGTGCGGATATCCAACCAAATACTTCAACTGTTTTGCGAATTTGACTGCCGGGAATTTGCTGAGTGTTAAAGTTGTATTTTGCGTACCCTGTAAATAATCAGTCGGAATTTGAATTTTAATATCTTGTCCAGCTTTAATTTTACCGCTTCCCGCTTCGGTAATTAATGAAGATGCGGGACGAATTGCGATATCAATCACTTCCTTAACTTCCGCTAAACCTTTTGTTGCAAAAGTAAGTTTACCTTTACCGATGTCATTTGAATTTTTTACAGCGAACTTTACTTGTCCGGTTGAATTGGCTTCAACTCTAACCTTTTGATCCTTTGAAGAAGTAATACTCAAAGGTCCTTCCACATTTAACGAAACGGTTACATCTCCGGTTTTGTCTGATGTATTGATCACCGTCACTGTTGAGACTAGTGAATCGCCTATTGTCAAAAAGCGCGGTACTTCCGGTTCGATAATTATATCGTCTGCAACCTTCATTGCTTTGTCGGCGCTGCCGAATTTTTTATCGACATAAGCTGTTGCCATCAATCTCACTTCACCGTTGAACTGCGGAACAGGCAAAGTAATTCTCACTTCGCCGCTCTCGTTGGTTTTCTTCATTCCGCTCCAATATGATAGAAGTTTGAATCTCTTTGTGGTAATCGGGTTTGTTCTTTTTTGAAGAGCCGCAGCAAATGCATCACCGCCGGGAGTTGAAGAAAGTGATACAATTTCCGGCAGCAGCAGTTCGTAAAGGTCGTAGCTCTCAACTTTCAACGAACGTTTGGCATACATAAACCCATATGGATCGGGAGTTTGAAAATTCTTTATCTGCAATATACCTTCATCAACGGCAGCAAATGTAACAAACACATCTTTCTGCGGAATTGTTTTTATCACTATTTCCTGCGTTGTGCGCGGTTTTATTTTTGCCGGAGCCGTGATTGTAACTGGCAAAAGGTTTTCCCTCCTCTCAACTTTCATCGATGCGAAACCGTGTCCAACCAAAAATGGTGTAGTCTGATCAACCGTGTGTTTGCGGAAGAGTGTTGCTGACACATAAATATTCGGCATGAAATCTTCTGTTATTGATACTTCTAATTCGGCAGATTTATTATTCATTTCGATATAACGAAAATCCTGAACACCGTTTCTTTCGAACGTTACCAGCATTTTACCGCTGAAAGGAGCCATGAAAAGCACTTTAGCTTTTTCGCCGGGTTGCTATTTTTCTTTATCAAAAACAATATCTACTCTTCCTTCTTTATCCACTTCGAAAGAGGAAGCGGTTGAACTTGCCCAGCCGTAAGCGTAAAAGTTTTTCTTCACGTAATATCTTTCATCGGGACCGTAAGCACGCAGTTCGTATTGCCCAGATTTTGTTACGGTAAATGTAAAATCTTTAATACCGCCGGAGAGATCGGTTTCACGCTTCCATTCCTTTATCTCTTTCTTTTCGGAAGTGTAATAATAGCGATCGGAATAATCCTTCCTCAATACAGTCTGCCACTCATATCTAACCAACTCTATACTAGCTTTGAAATTCTTCAACGGATTATCATTCTTATCCACCGCGGTAAATTGGAATTTCAAATTATCGTTGGTGCCGAAGTAATAACCCGGTGCATTGATGCCGATAAAATAATTTTTTGGATAGACTTCAAAAGTAGCAACTCTGTTTACGGTTCTGCCGGTAAGGTCAAAAACACTTACATAGGCGTATCCCCTAATAATACCGCCGCCGGAAAGTCCATTTGGAATTATATATTCAATTTTGGTTTTTCCGTCATCATCAAGTTTACCTTCCATTTGAACATTTTCGAAACTTGAAGAATTTTCCGATTGTGCATTGAAATCAAACTTGGAATAGGTCTTACTACGGTAAGGCTGATGCTTCATTGAAAGATTGACTTCATATTTTAACCCGGCTGCTTTTGCACCGAACAAAAATTCTGCGTCAACATCAATGGATACTTTTTCACCCGGCTCAAATTTTTCTTTATTGGATTTTAAAGCTACTCGAATTTTATCGGGTACAAAATCTTCAATGCTGAATTTGTATGCCCCGATTAAAACCGAAGTGCCCGAATATAATTCGGCAACATACTCGCCGGTTTGCGCATAATCCGGCATGTTGAATGAAATTTCGAATGAGCCCTGTTCGTTAAGAGTTTTCTTAAATTCATCAAACACTTTCCCGGTTGGAGAAATTATTTTTATAATTGCTGGAATATCTTTTACAACATTAATTTTATCATCGCG
>JAENZU010000435.1 GCA_016841125.1 Melioribacter sp.
ACTTCCGACCCGTCAGGTTTTTTAAATAGTGTGCGATAATTTTTTATTTTACCGTTTCTTTCAAGAATAGCTTCAAGCTGCTTTAGATCTTCAGAGTATCTGAAAATATCTTTAAAACTTAATTCATTTAATATATCATCTTCTTCAAAACCGAGTATCTTCCTCAAAGATGGATTGATTGTAATAAATATTCCTTCCAGATTTACTTGAAATATTCCGTCAACAGAATTTTCAATTATACTTCGATACTTCTTTTCCAAAGTGGAAGAAAGTAAAGCATTGAAAATAGCCTGTTTTTTTAGTCTGTAGTTTATTGAACTTGCAACGACAGCCATCAAGCTTATAAACATTACAAATAGTACGGTTTCAAATATATTGGGAAGGAAATAAACAGATTGATCATTTAATAAAATGGAAGCTGCAAATACAACATTATAATAGATTGCAACAACAATTTGATGCTTGACTTCCCAATTTAAAAATAGCGCTACAATGAAAATTACGAGGGAAAGAATCTGAGAATTTATTACAAGTGTTTTAGGAACAAGGAAAATTACTGATCCGAAAGATCCAATAATACACAACAATAAAATATGGATAAGTAAAAAGGGATGTTTTTTACCAATGTCAAAATTGGCGGCTACAGAAATAATAAATGCAATAACAGTTGAAATAATTCTGCCGTAATAGATTTGAACCGAAAACTCTCTGAAATACCTTACTTCAATAACCAGAGCAGCCAATCCGACAATTACCGTAATCAAAGCAATTATGCGAAGAGGAACGATTGCTAATTTTCTATTTTCTTCATGAAATTGTTCTTCATTAAGTCTTTCGAACTCTTTCGTGACTATTAATTTTGATTCGCTCTTTGTTTTATCGAACATTTATCTTCATATTTTTAACGAATGTTAATTTTAACAAAAATGCAATAAAAGTAAATCATTAAATTTTATTGAGAAATAATAATACTTAAACCAGCGCGCTGAGAACTAACCGGAAAGCTTACTTTTTTAAAGCATTATATTATAATTGGAGTGTATTTTGTGTTAATAAGTTCATCACTCTTTAAATTAGTACAGGATTTATGTGTTGCATTTCTAGCATCAGAGGCATCAAATTTTGAACCATCTTTAAAATAAATTATCGTCATAGCTTCCCGCATTTCATCAGTAGAATTTTCTCCGGCACCATGGAAAGTAAGTCCTGAATGAAATGTTGCATCCCCTTCTTCGAGCGGAACAAATACTTTCTTCATATTTTTTAAAACTTCAGGTTGATGTGGATTCTTGAAAATATCAACATACTCTTTGATGTCTTTTTTGTTCGTTTCAGGATAAAAGTAGAGAGCTCCTTTATTAACCGGACTTCCATTGAGCGACAGCCACATTGTAGTTGTAAATTCCGGTTCTTTAATTGGCCAGTAACTACTGTCCTGGTGTACATCGGTTTGCCTTCCTCCCGGTTCCTTAAATAAAGCCTGGTCGTGCCAGAGCCGAACATGTTTAATATTCATTAAATCTCTTGCTAATCCCCCGAATCTTTTACCGGTAACAATGTCCATCATCGCCGGAAAATCGAAACATAAAAATCCGCACTGCATAAACGATTGCTCATACTGCGACTTTTCTGCTAAGGTTCTTTTGTCATTTTCTTTTCTAACAAGTACTGCTGACTCAATTACCTCCTTTGCATATTCTAATACTTCACCTTCCAAAACCTTTTTGATTTCCACATACCCATTCTTCTGATAAAATTCTTTCTGCTCATCACTAAGCTTATAAATTTCATTATATCCTTTAAGAATATAATCAGGAGTTTTGGAGTTTAAAATGTCCAAAGCTTGCTGCCGATTCTTTACTTTTATATTTATCATTTGCTATTTCCTTCAATTATTATTTTGCCAATGCCAGTGCCATGGTTCAAAACCAACACCTAATTTATTATCGCGCGGATACGAAAGTATAAAATTAAATTTTCCAGCATTTTCCAAAAGCCATTTGTACTCATCTAATTTTTCAAAATCTTCCGGATTCTGATTATTCGAGAACCCATTTATCCCTTCATCATTTGCAATATCAACTGCTGTGTTAACGGGATCGCCATGCTCGCTGTAACCCGGCATCGCACTCCACTTAGCTGTTTCCTCTATCGAATAATTGTATTCGCCAACCAAGTTTTTCATAAATAAATATGCCTGCCTTCCCGAAGATCTAAATCCTGAATCAATATGAATAATTTTATTTAATCCCATTTGAATTTCGGCACTCATTTTTACAAAGTCATCGTAAACATGTTTGGGAACATATTGAACCCCGCTTTCTCTTACAACTTTTCCATTTTGTGTAAATTTATATGATTCAATTTTAACCAAATTTTCCGCAGTTCCGGTTTTGTATTTTGGCCCATTAAACCCAACAGTTTTGGGATCTATACTATACAGCCTGTCTATAAAATCATTTTCAAGAAAGTTGAAATTTTTCTTCAAGTCATTATAATCAATAATTACTTTACGATCTTCAGGAATTCCGCTCAAATATAGTTCACACTTTTTTAATACTGATTGAGATAATTTTCTGTGTACTAAATTTAATTTTCCCGTGTTTATTTCTTTAAAGAATAAAAAAGAAAAATATAATATTGTGAAAAAGAATATCAGAATTACAAATACAATAACCATAGTTTTTAATTACTCAAATATTCAACTTGCATATTATAGTCCCATTGATCAAAGTAAAGATTACCTCCTCTCCATTCAACTTCCCCTCTTTGAAAATCTACTGTTTCGCTTCGTGAAAATATTTTCATCGGGTAGAGATCTTTTGAGTAATCATCATTTACAATAAAATGGTAAGAATCAATACCACCGAGAAAGAAGTATTTTTCTTTTTCAATTTTTGAATCGACAAGACCAAATGATTGATCAACAGGAACCCAGCCGTATCCTTCGAAGTAAACCTCAGCCCAATCGTGAAGATTAACCTCACCGGGATGAAGCATCCAGCCGCTTTGCCATTTTACAGGAATTCGATTGTACCTGCATAATGTCATAAAGAGAAGTGTTTTAATGCCGCAGTCGCCATGCATATTTGTAATACAGTATTCGGAAATATTCCGAATGGTAGAATATTCGCGTGCACCTGCCCACGGAATATTATTATTAATCCACGTGAATATTTTTTTTGCGATCAGGTAGGGATTAGATTCGTTTCCAACAATCTCTTTACTTGCACTTTTGATTTTATTGGTAAAAACTATGTGCGGTTCCCTTTCGGAGGTATACTTTTTATACAAATCAGTATCTTTTTTGTACTCTCCAATTTTATTCGGATCAATTTCAAAATATCTGGAAAAACCTGTATAACTCAATTCATAATTAAAAATAGTTGGTTGATTTGCAACCGCCTTCTTTTTGATGTAGAGAGTTCTTTGCATTCTATCATCAGGTGCGATTATGTATTCCTTACTATCTACTGATATAAGTTCAATATCTTTTTGTCTTTCATCACTTTCTCGCGGATATGGAAGCCAGCATCTTATCACTTCTCCTGCAGGAACTGTGTTCGCATCGACTGTAAGTGTATAATTTAATTTAAATTTTTGTGGAGTGATTAAATTCGAATTTTTAAATTCTGCCTCATTTATAATTTCAGGAATCTTTTTTTCTAAAAATAGATCGAGACCGTCTTTAGTAGTTC
>JAENZU010000436.1 GCA_016841125.1 Melioribacter sp.
TAACGCATAAGCGCCCGCTAAACTATAAAGAACTTGTGCGTCACTGCCGTTGTACTTCAGACTTTCTTCGCGATATTTAACTGCCTCTTCAGCCTTCCCCTGATTCAGCAATATATTTCCAGCCCATTTACCCGAATATGCACCGGGGGATAATTCGTGTCTTTTCAGAATGAACGGAAGGGCTTCATTAAATAAATTTAATTTGAAAAGTTCGGAATACGCTTTTTCATAAAGCCGGATTGATTTAGGGGACTGGTTAATTAGCAGATTCATCTCATTAATAAAGGCATTCATTTTAGAATTTCTTAAATAATATTCAGCTAATTTTAAGTGACCTTCAGCCCAGCTCATTTTATTTGACCCTACTGCATACGCAATTGAATCCTCCTCTGTCTGCAAATTTAAGAGCGCCATTTTTTCTTTATTTGAAAGTGACTTTTTAACAAACGGCCAATCACTTTTTAATATTTTAATTTTCAATTCAGCAGTAATAGAATCCAACTTTGAAAGCGAGAATTTTGAATCCGCAATTTCATGCTGTGCCGATAGCGACAAATTGGAATTGTCCATCTCCGGCAGCAATCCTCTTTCGAATGCAGTGTCGAAAAACACCTGTCCCATAGTTTTATATCCCTCAAAATTAGGATGCAGATGATCACTCATAAAGTTGCTACCGATAATATTTCCGGGGCTCCTCAACTTAAATACTTTTTCAATTTCTGCACAAGGCACATCGTATTTATTTGCAATTTCATATATGACTGAATTAAAATCCGAAGGAGCTCTAAATCTTAACGCATCCAAATCTTTTGCGTAGGTAAATAAACTGTCTGCCTCGTAAAATTCTCCTCTGTTGTATTCTGCTAATCCCAATGAATAGAATTCATCCGCAGAGGGTTCATTCTTTTTTTCTTCCGAAACAAACGGAGGCTGATCCTTTATATTGCTCGCCAATGTTCCAATTACAACCGGCGTTTGGGAGTCTGTACAAGTTTCAATTATTGAGTCAAGATTGCTGATAAATTGCTCAACACCATCATTAAATATTGGCGACTTATAAACTATCTGCTGCTCTTTAGCCATCCGCACCATCATTGTTCCGCTTGCAGAATTACCGGAAGAAAATAAAGCAGTTACCGATGAAATAATGTTTCGCGCAAGCTGGGTAGTTTTGAATTTGTTTAACCAGAGAGATATGCGGTTAAGAAATATTGAGCCTGCACCCGATTGTGATGACCCGACCCCAAGAGCACCATAATATTCATTGTGCCCCATGTATATTAAAATTAGGTCCGGATTCTGATCAATCACTCCGTCAATAAGATCATTTACCGTATAACTATTTACGGCTGTCATTGCGAGATTTACTACCTCGATTGTCTTTTGGGGATAAACTAACTGAAGTCTCTTTTCAAAATATTTTGCGAAAGTTCCCGCAGGTTCGTACGGAAAACCTGCCGCGCTGCTGCCACCCAGAACAAAAACTCTTAAACCATTCCCGGGTTTCTCTTTTAAGAATCGGTCGTTAGCCGCATAAGGTACAAATTCTGAATTATGAAAATATCTGTTTCCTATTTCGGGATTTAACTGAAGGTAAGAATTATCAACTTCAATCCATTGGTCAAGATTTTTTCCGTAGTCAAATATCTGAAGCGTGAATTCCAAAAGCATCAGAATCAGAAATGGAATCAAGATTGCAATTCCGTAAAAATAAAAAGGATATTTCTTAAGATTACTTTGAGCCATACCGATTTTTTAATTTTGTAATAATCTTAGAATCTCTTGCTGAAATGCTTTTGCTCCCGGGAAATTAGGATTGACTTGCAGACACCTATTAATCGCTTCCAAAGCTTTACGGGCAGCGCCGGTTTGAAAATAAGCGCCGGACAAATTATAAAGCGTTTGAGGATCGGTTCCATTCAGGGCAACGCTTTCCTCTAAATATTTGAGCGCCTCCTTTTTCTTACCTTTCGATAGATTTATTACTCCTAACCATTTTGTAGAAAACGCATCTTTATTATTTTTATAAATCCTAACGAGGTAAGGAATGGCATCATCAAAATATTTGTATTTCATTAAAAATTCAGCCGTAGATTTTACGTAATCGGTAAAAGTTGGGAATGCATCGATCACTACGTTCATCTCAGCTTTGAAGCCTTGAACATCGCCCTGTTCTAAATACCATGCAGCTAGATCTCGATGAGCTTTTTCCCACAATATTTTATTATCCAATACCATTAGAGCCAGACTGTCTTTTTTATCTTTAACGTCAAAAATTTTCAGTACTTCCTGAACAGATAACAATTTATCAACATAGGGCCAATCACTTTTTAGGGCTATTATTCTATAGCGTGCCAACGTGGAATCCAGAGCCGTGAAATCAAAACTTTGAATCACAATTTGATCCTGCTGCTGCGGCGGTATTTTTAGAGTGTTAGCATCCGGCAATAAATTTCTAGAGATCATCATTTGAAAATACGCCTGTCCAATTAGCTGGTATCCCTTTAATGTAGGGTGAAGGTGATCGGTCATAAAATTATTGCCTACAGTATTACCAGGACTGAAATGACTGAGCATATCTTTAACAGGAACTAAAGGTGTATCAAATTCCTCACTTAATTTTGATATTACTTTATTTATCTCATCTGGGGCTCTGAACCGAAGTGCATCAAGATCCTTAGCTAAATGAAAAAGTGAATCGGCTGTTTTATAATTTTCATTTTCAAATTCTATCTGAGCTTCAATATATATCTTATCTCCCGTTTGACCTTTTGAGTTTTTCCCGGGTATAAACGGTTTTTGATCTTTCAAATTACACACTCAATCACCAATGATTACGTGCACATTCTGATCTTTACACATTTCTAAAATATCTCGTAAATTTCCCTCAAACTGTTCTATGCCTTTCTTATATACATCGGATTGATATTCTATAAGTTGATCGCGAGCCATGCGAGCCATTAGCGTCCCGCTTTTCTTAGGAGTGTCGGAAAATAATCCGGCAGTCCATTTTAGAAAATTGCGGATCAATTGAACAGTTCGGAAATGATTTAGAGACAGCATTAAATTCACAAAGGTGCGGGAAGTACCTAATGACTCCATCGAACCAACGCCAAGTGCTCCGTAATATTCATTGTGTCCGGCATAAAAAATAATCAAATCCGGTTTTTGTTCAAGAATGCCGGGCATTAAATCGCGCAGAGTATAACTGTTTACCGCGGACATGGCAGTGTTGATAACTTCAATTTTTACAGTTGGATAGATCAGATCAAGCCGCTTTCTAATATACTTGGCGAACGAGGCACCCGGTGTAAAAGGGAATCCCGCAGCACTGCTGCCGCCAACTATGAAAACGCGAAATGTATTTTCCGGTTTTTCTATCTTGAAAAAATCCTGCGATGAATAAGGGATACTCTCAGTATTGTAGAAATACCTAAAGGCAATATCCGGATTAAGAATATAGTGCTCTCCAACGGGACTTATCCACTGCGCCAGATCTCTGCCGTAACCAAATAGACGTAATCCGCCTTCGAGAAGAATTAAAAAGAGGAAAGGAAGTAAAAGCATTATCACATAAAAATAGGCAGGTGTTTTCTTTTTCGGCTTATCTTTCAAATACATTTCTACTTCGGAAACATCAATATTTAAATTTTCGGCAATTTTTTTGGAAGAAAGTTTATTTCGATTCTTGT